>JAUVMS010000271.1 GCA_030600135.1 Hyphomicrobiales bacterium
AAGAGACCGGCGAGACCGGCTGCGACCGCCTCATCGTCCACGCCACCGTCAGTCAGCTCGCCGAGCGCCTCACCAATAAGGCCGGTATGCACGTCACCAGCCAAGACGTCCGCATGTTGTGCAAGTGCATAGAGAAACGCCGCATTGGTGCGTGGACCCAGCACCACTACCTCCGACAATGCAGCCGCCAACTGCGCAAAGGCGATCTCCCGATTTTCGCCCTTGGCAATCACCTTGGCGATCATCGGGTCATAGAATGGCGAAACCTCATCGCCGGCGCGCACGCCGGTATCGATCCGCACACCGTCACCGTCCGGCAAATCGCAGGCGTAAAGCTTGCCACTCGACGGTTGAAAGTCATGCGCCGGATCCTCGGCGTAGAGGCGCGCTTCCACGGCATGGCCGTTGAGCGCGATCTCATCCTGCGCGAGCGGCAATGCCTCGCCATCGGCAACACGAAACTGCCATTCAACGAGATCGAGGCCCGTGACCAGTTCCGTCACCGGATGCTCGACCTGCAGCCGCGTATTCATCTCGATGAAGTAGAAATCCGCATCCGCCGCCGCCTGGCGCCCTTCGAGCAGAAACTCGACCGTCCCCGCGCCCTCATAGCCCACGGACTTGGCCAAGGCCACCGCGGCACCGGTCATGCGGGCACGCAATGCCTCGCTCATTCCGGGCGCCGGTGCCTCTTCGATCACCTTTTGATGACGTCGCTGAAGCGAGCAATCGCGCTCGAAAAGGTGCACAACGTTGCCATGGCGATCGCCGAAAACCTGCACCTCGACATGGCGCGGCTCGACGATGAGTTTTTCCAGCATCAAACGACCGTCGCCAAACGCGGCGGCCGCCTCGCGCCGTGCACTTTCAATGGCGGCCGCGATATCACTTTCCGCTGTCACCTGCCGCATCCCGCGCCCGCCACCACCGGCAACGGCCTTCACCATCAACGGCAGGCCGATCGCCTTGGCCTCGGCAATGAGCCGCGCATCATCGTCTCCATCGCCCATATAGCCTGGAACGACCGGCACGCCCGCTGCACGGGCGATTGTCTTGGCCTCGTCCTTGGCACCCATGCTCCGCATGGTTGCCGGCGCAGGCCCGATGAAGCAGAGCCCCGCCGATGCGCATGCTTCGGCGAAATCGGCATTTTCCGAAAGAAAACCATAGCCCGGGTGTACCGCGTCGGCGCCGGAAGCCTTGGCGGCATCGAGTATCCTCTCGATGTTCAAGTAACTTTCCGTGGCCGGCGGTGGACCGATGCCTTGCACCTCATCGGCCAACTCGACGTGCAGAGCACGTGCATCCGCCTCCGAAGCAACAGCTACGGTTTTGACCCCCAATCGCCTCGCAGTGCGGACAATGCGACAAGCGATTTCGCCTCGATTGGCGACAAGAACCTTTTGAAACATGGTCCCCCTTATGTCATTTGCACCATGCGGGGGGCAATCCGCCTGTCCACAAACATGTCCATAGCCAACTTTGTCCGGTCAACTCAACGTGTTCCCCGCTTATTGTCCAGCCGGTTATTCTAACGGCAATGGAGGGTGATGACATGCGCGTGCTTTTTCGCGGCAGCATTCTGCAGCGCCTTCGTCTCGCCGCGGGCCTCATCCTCTTCACGTTTGCCGCAACTCATTTTCTCAACCACGCCGTCGGCCTGTTCGGTCTTGACGCCATGCAAGAGGTTCAAGCCTGGCGCAAGGCCGTGACACGCTCGCCGCTCGGCTCCATCATACTGATTTCAGCAATCTCCCTGCACATCGTGCTTGCGCTCACCAAGCTTGCCCGACGAACCACCTTCCGCATGCCGACGTGGGAGTGGTTCCAAATCCTAACCGGCCTGATAATTCCATTCCTGCTCATCCCCCACATCGTCAACACGCGCGTCGCCAACAGGTTTTTCGGCGTCAAAGACACCTATCTCTATGAGCTGATCAACCTATGGCCCGACAACGCCATCATGTTCACATGCCTCTTGCTGATTGTTTGGGCGCACGGTTGTGTCGGACTGCACTACTGGTTGCGGCTGTCACGAAGTTATTCGAAATATGTTCCCGTCCTTTACACCATCGCGGTCGCCCTGCCCATTGCCGCGCTGGCCGGCTTTGTTTCAGCAGGCCGCGAGGCCCGTCTCGAAGCGTCTGACGCGGAGTCACTGGCGGAAATCAAGCTTGAAAGCAATTGGCCGAGCGATGAAGTATTCGAGACAATTTTCTGGTTGGTCGACAGTGGCCGCGCCGTCTTTGCCTTGATATTGGCCGCCATTTCCCTCGTTTTCATCGTCCGATTGATACTCGAAATTGCGGCTCCAAAAATCGTCATTCAATATGTATCGGGGCCCCGCGTTCGTGTTCCCAAGGGCCCGACGCTGCTTGAGATCAGCCGCCGATTTGCCGTGCCCCACGCCTCGGTATGTGGCGGCCGGGCGCGATGTTCGACCTGCCGCGTCCGCATCGAGAGCGGTCTCGACGAGTTGGCGCCACCGGGGCCGACCGAGGCTGCCACGCTCAATAGCATCAAGGCATCTGAGGATGTCCGCCTCGCCTGCCAAATCCGCCCAGCCAGCTCGCTCACCGTCGTCCGCCTCCTGCAACCGGACATGAAATCGCGTGCCGCCAGCAAGGCCGAGGGCGAAGCGCAAGGTGTCGAGCGTACGGTCGCGATTCTCTTCCTCGACGTGCGCGGTTTCACCAGTCTCAGCCAAGACAAGCTGCCCTATGACGTCGTCTATCTGTTGAACGCGTTCTTCGCTGCAGCGGGGCAAGCCATTCGCAATCAAGGCGGCTGGATCGACAAATACCTCGGCGACGGGCTGATGGCAGTATTCGGCCACGACAGCAACCCGCGAATTGGCGCGCGCCAAGCACTTCGCGCGGCACGCGAAATCGACCTTTCCCTGGACAAAGTGAACGCGCAGCTCGTCACAGAATTGGGCCAGCCGCTAAAGGTCGGGATTGGGATACACTTGGGTCCGGTGGTCATGGGCCGCATCGGTTATCGCGACTCGGCGTCGATGACGGTTATTGGCCGCACCGTAAATACGGCAAGTAGGCTGGAAGCACTCACCAAGGAAAAGAAATGCCAGTTCATCGCCTCGATCGACGTGACCAAGGCTGCCGAGCTGCCGACCGAAGAACTCGATCACGAGCTGGTTACGGTGCGCGGCTTATCAACTCCGCTTGAAATTGTCCGCCTGGTCCAGGCCCGCGACCTGCCAATTGAAGCGCTCGCAATCGCCCGCAGGGCCGATGATACCAAATCCCGATCAAAATCGGGCGAACGGAACCCGCAACCTGCCAAATAGCCGAATATGTCAGCTCGAGGTGCGCCGGCAACTCCCGCGATACTGCGAAACCAGCGGTTGACCGATGATACCTAGATGTCGCGAATGCACGGCAGGCATTCCTCTGCCGCCGACACCATTTTCATAGATTGTGGTGATGTTCAAAAATCCTGCCACGGTCACTTCGATGAAGTGTCTGGCATCCATCGCGCGAACCACTTTCAGCGGCGATGATCCCTTCGTGCCCTTGAGCCGTGCCGACTGGGCCACGACCCGATCAATCGTGAACGCGAGATCGTTGCTGTTCACCTGATCGAACATGCCGTCCTCATAGCTCCAAGTCCCGCCTTCCTTGAACTGACATTCATAGGAAAGCATTGCCGCATTGGCCGGTGCGCTCACCAGGAGCACTCCCACTGCCAAAGCAAGCAATCTTGCTAATTTGGTATGCAAAAAGGTCTCCCCTCTGAGAATCTCGGTGGTCTGCAGCCCTGCTCATCCACCTTAGCCGTCGAACGGCGTCTCGCCCCAACCTACGCTTGTTCCATAGAAACAGCCCATGGAACTGTGTCGGTTTTTTGGTGAATTGCCAACAGGAATGAGCAACAACACATCTACGAGTAGCTTTGTCCCCGTAGTTGCCGGTTTTTGCGCCGGTCTCGTCCCGGCCGTGTTGTGCAAACTTTGCGGCACTGCTTGGGCAGTTTGACACGAAATTGAAGATGATCGTCTTGCGATGGCCGGCAAAAGCCTTGAACACATGATCACCGGCATAGCCAACGGCGAGAGGCGAGCCTTTCACCAGCTCTACGATGCCACCAGCGCGAAACTTTATGGCGTGGCTATACGTATTCTCAAACGTCGAGAGCTGGCTGAGGAGGTTGTGCACGACACATATCTGAAGATTTGGCACCATGCCTCGGAATTCACGACCACCAGGTCTGGCTCGCCCATGACTTGGATGATGTCGATCACGCGCAATCGTGCGATCGATGTTTTGCGCAAGCGAACCGAAGCGCGCCTGCCTGAAGCTCCAGAGCATCAGGACACCCCGAGCGGGGATCCCGATCCTCTCGCCCTTGCTGTTCAAAGTGCCGAGTTGAGGGCCCTGATGGCGTGTTTATCCGACCTCGAGCCAGATCATGTGAAATGCCTCTTAATGGCGTACTACCAAGGCTTCACGCACGAGGAGATCGCTGAGGAACTGGGTGTGCCGGTGGGGACCGTCAAGAGCCGCGTCCGTCGCACACTCGCCAAAGTTAGGGATTGCCTTGCCGATGACGGCACATGAACGAGATCAACTGGCAGCAGAATACGTGCTCGGCACACTCGATGCCGGCGAGCGCGCCGAAGCTGCACGTCTGATCGAACATGATCCCGAGTTCGCCACGGCCGTGGAGCAGTGGGAGCTGCGTCTTGCGCCGCTCGCCGAGGCCGTCGGGCCGGTTACGCCGCCGCGTTCGCTGCGCCAACGCGTTGTCGATTACATCGGCGATGACGACGCTTCGCCGGACGACCCTACCCGTCAGTTTGACCAATCCCACCGCATGTCGATCAGCCGGCGTCTCGCCGGTATGAGGATCGCGGCTGTTGGCTTGATTGCTTTGGCAGCCGTCGCGCTGTCCGTATTTTATGCCCTTCGAGAGCCCGCACAGCCGGGCGCCCAGTACGTCGCGATGTTGAGCGACCCCGGCCTCGACGAAATCGGCTATGAAGCGACGATTGAACTCGAGGAGCAAAGACTTCTAATCCGTTCGCTCGGCCCCAAGCCGCCTGCAAACAAGAGCTATGAGGTTTGGCTCATGTACAAGGACGGCCGCAAATCATTGACACTTGGGCTCGTCGAACGGGATCCATCCGAAATGACCAAACTGCCAGTCAAGCTCAAGGCTGGCGATCTTACCGGCAAAGTGACCCTTGCCATTAGTTTGGAGGCCATGGGCGGCGCACCGGTCGGCCAGTCCATGGGCCCGCTCGTCTTTGCCGGGCCTGTTGAACAGCAATGAGGTTGCGCGTCCTCGAGCCTGCCAACCTCACGCTTTCGTGATGCATCCTCCAACGAGCACCAATCGTCCTAGCAAGGGCATGCGGCGATACGTTTCGCTGTCGTCGCCCGTTTCAGCCTCTCGGGAGGATCGACTACATGTCAAGTTCCAAACTATCCGGTGCCGCCATTGCCGCCACGGCTGCCGCATTTCTACTCAGCGGAGCAGTAACAGCGCCAACCGCTGTGGCCGGCACTGGCAAGGTGCAATGTTTCGGCGTCA
>JAUVMS010000278.1 GCA_030600135.1 Hyphomicrobiales bacterium
CGACACGCCCTTTGCCACGGCGATCCAGCACCAGCAATGGATTGTCTCCGGCGCCTACCATGAGCACTTGGCCGGAGTTGGTCTGCGCCTCGATCAATCGGAACCAGCGACCCCAACTCGGCTCCTTGGTGGCTCCGCCCGGTAGCCCCCGGGTGACCGGATGGCGCCCACCTGCCTGGGTGATTTTTGCCTTATAGGGCTCTTCGATAATGCGCCCGGTCGGCGCCGCCGGCAGGACTTGGTTGAGCGGCGTTCGATAGAGGCTCAGATGGTCGGCATAGTCGGTGCCGGCCGCCACCAGCACGGCGCCACCATGCTCCTCGACATAGCGCGCGACGTTGTCCAGATAGAGGATCGGCAAGACGCCGCGGCGCTGATAACGATCGAAGATGATCAAATCGAAGTCGTGGAGTTTTTCCGAGAACAGTTCGCGGGTCGGAAAGGCAATCAGCGACAACTGGTGGATCGGCGTGCCGTCCTGCTTTTCGGGCGGACGCAAAATGGTGAAGTGAACCAGGTCGACGGCGGCATCGGATTTCAGCAGGTTGCGCCAGGTGCGCTCACCCGCATGGGGTTCGCCAGAGACCAGCAGCACGCGCAAATTCTCGCGCACGCCCACGGTTTCGATGACCACTCGGTTGTTGGCCTCGGTCAGTTCGCCGTCGCGCGGCTCCAACTCAATCTCGATGATGTTCTTGCCGGCATGGGGCAAGGGGTAGGGAATGCGCAGGCGGCGATCCGGCAGCGTGTTGATCTGTTCGTCGGGTCTGCCCTCGCGGCGTATCTTGAGGCGGGCCGGCGCCCGGGCCTCGGCATCGGGTCTGCTAGCCGTGACGGCAATCTCTGCCTCCACCGTGCTGTCGACGATACCGTACCGCGGCGCCTTGATGATCTTTATGCGACGGTCGAATTCGTTCTTGCTACCGGTAAGGAGGGCGTGCACTGGCGCTTCAACGTCTAAGCCGCCAGTCGAATTGGGTGCGTCATGGACCTGGCCGTCGGTGATAAAAATGACGCCGGCCAAACGGTCTGCCGGTATGTCAGACAGAACTCGCTCGAGGCCCGAGAAGAGTTGTGTTCCTTCGTCATTGGCGCCGCCGCCGGCGGACACCCAACGGGTTTCGAGCCCGGGCATGCGCGCAAGCTTTGCCTCAAGACCTTCTCGTATGGCGGCCGCCCGTTTGTCGCGACCGTCGATGCGCTGGCTGGCACTTTCGTCGGTAACGATGACCGCAATGTTTGAGAGCGGCTCACGCTCCTCCTGCTTCAGGGTCGGATTGGCCAGCGCGCCGACGAGCGCGGCAAGCGCGGCTGTTCGCAGCACGGCGCCCGGGCGGCGACGCATCAAGGTCACGAGTGCAAGCAGGCCGGCCACCGCCATGGCAAGCCAGAGCACCATCCAGGGCACTTGCGGGGCAAACTCGACAGACCAACTCATCTACCCGCGTCTCCTATTGGCCGAGCCGCTCGAGAAGTGCGGGAACGTGGACTTGGTCCGCCTTGTAGTTGCCGGTCAGTGCGTACATGACGATATTGACGCCGGTGCGGAACGACATCTCGCGCTGCATCTCGCCACCCGGCACGACGGCAAAGAGCGGACGATTGCTATCGTCGAGGGCCCATGCCGCGGCAAAGTCGTTGGAGGTGATGAGGATCGAGCTGACACCATCTGATTGGCGGGCTTGGCGGTCGTCGTCACCTGTGGACGCCTGCGCCTCGACCCAGAGCGCACCACCATCCCATCTGCCAGGAAAACTGCTGAGAAGATAAAACGACTTGGTGAGCACATGGCCCTGCGGCACGGGCTCGATCCGGGGGAGATCGAGCTTGCCGAGCAAGCGCTGCAGGGCGCGCGCGCCAGGCCCTTCGCTCACGCCACCTAGGCCCAGTGATTGGGCATAATCGCGCGTGTCGAAAACGATCATGCCGCCCTGTTTCATATAGGCGTCGACTTTTGCCACAGTCGGATCGTCGAGTGGTTGAGCGTTGGCGAGCACCGGCCAATAGATGATCGGGAAAAATGCGAGTTCATCCCTGGCGATGTCGACACCGATGGGATCCGCGGGTTCGACGGCGGTTCGAGCGGCCAAGATCTTGGAGAGGCCAGAGAGACCGAGACTGCTGGTGCGGTCGGTTTCCTCGTCGCCGGTCAGAGCATAAGCAAAACGGGTCTTGAGCGCTGCTTCGAGGGCAAATGCGCTGCTGGCTTTACTGTCGGACTGAGCAAGCGCCTCGCCGCTGGCGCCAAAGGCCAGCGCGAAGAGGACCAACGCAACCAGTACACTCGATGCCATGGGCGCAGCCCGCGAACGCAAGAGCCCGCCCGATTGAATCAGCATTACGGCAATGACGTCGATGACGATGAGTGCGAAGGCAGCAAGGAACAGCCAAGGCTTGATCGCCAGCGAGCCCCGCGCTTCGAAGTTCGCAAGACGCGCACCCGATGGCGTTGCGGATAAGGCGGTCAGTTTGCTCTCGCGTCCGATCAGGTTCAAACTTTGTGTCCCTCCAGGCGGCCCATAGAGGCCAGGCGGGTGGGCAGCACTCGGTCTGGCCGCGGCGAAATCGGCCAGAGGAATGGGCTGGGCGGTTACTGGCGGGCTTGTCAAAGTGCCGAAGGCATCGAGGGTTTGTTGCGGCACGAGCACCTGGGCAATATCGCCCGTTAGATCACCGCCAGTGCCTGCCGCACGCTGCGTGCCCGCGGCAAAGGCGAATGTCGATACGTTTGAGAGGCGACGGAGCATCTCAACAAAAAGCCCTGAAATGGGCAGATTGGACCAGTCGGAATTGGCGGTAACGTGAAAAAGTACAAGCCAACCCTCGCCAAGCTTGCGGGCCGTGACCAGCGGTGTGCCATCGCCCAAGCGGGCCCACACCTTGACCTTGGGGCCCAATTGCGTCGGGTCGGCAAGCACCTGGCGCCGGATGGAGACGTCGCCCGAGATTGCGAGACCTGAAAACAGGCTGTCCTTATCGAATGGCTGAAGGATTTGAGGCTCGCTCCACGATAGTGCGCCACCGAGTGTGCGCCCGCCGAAGCGCAGCGGCACCGGGAGCAGGCGATCGCCAGCCTTTTCGAGCCTGGGCCCGGCAAAACGCACCAGCATGCCACCTTTTTTGACCCAACTTTCAATGCGCTCGAGGGACCGCCCGACCAACTTGCCTATATTGGCGAGCACGAGCATGGAAAACTGCCGCTCAAACATATCATCGAGCGCGGTTGCCATATTGGCATCGCTCGACTTGACCAGAGCTGCATATGGCTTGAGCGCGCGATCGAGATAATAGAGCGGCGCCAGGAGCGGCTGAGCCTGCTCGCGCGTTTCGCCAGAGATCAGCGCCACCCGCTGCCAGCGGCTTCTGGCATCAAGCAGATGAACGGCAGCCGCCGATCGTTCGCCTGCTAGTTCCAAACGCGCGACCTGATTGGCAATCTCGAGCGGCAACTCGAAACTGGCGGTTGCTTTGCTTGCGCCGGCAGCAATGCGGTATGCCGCCTCGCCGACGGGCTGGCCCTGTCCGCTCAAAGCACGAACCACGCCCTCTCGAGCCGAGCCGGGAAGTGTCAGGATGTCGGCGGTGAGCTTGCCCTGCTCGGAGCTTGCAAGCCGCAGTGCCTGAGGAGCCCCCGCGCCTGCAAACGAGATAATGGTGAGGCCATCGGATCCATTCGCGAGGTTCGCCAAAGCGCCACCAAATGCTTCGCCACTGCCATAGTCGAGACCATCGCTCAACCAAACCACGCTAGCATCGTCGTGCTCGACGAGCGCTTTTTGCAGGGATTCAGCGGCGGCCATGCGATCGGGTGGGTAGGGCTTTGGCACAATTGCAGCGGCCCGTTCACGCGCAGCCCGTGGTGAGCTCAAGGCGACTTGCATGGGCCCATCGGCAGCGGTTTCGATCACCAGTACCGGCCGGCCCTTCGACTCGGCTTCGGCGAGCAGCCGGTTCAACATCGCCTGGCGCTCTGGCCAGTGGTTCGACGCCGCCCAGCCATTGTCGAGGACAATGGCGAGCGGTCCGGAGCCAGTAATCGAGGCGCCGCTTGGATTGAGGATCGGATCCGCCAACGCCAAGATAACGAGCGCCGCGGCCAGCATGCGGATGGCCGTCAGCCACCAGGGGGTGCGAGCCGGTGTCTGCTTTTTGGTCCTCAACCCAAGCAACAGCCGGGTGGCGGGAAAGCGTATCGAGCGGGGTCGCGGCGGGGTTGTGCGCAGCAGCCACCAAATGGCCGGCAGCGCGGCAAGCGCCAGCAAAAGCCATGGACTCAGGAATGCCAGTGGCCCGAGCGTCACAAACCGCCTCCACTCGCCGTTCGTCTCATAGGATTTTCATGCTGGCTCGTCACCGCACCGGCCTGATCGTCCGGTCGGCCCGAAAGACGAGCATGCAAGGCCAGCAGAACCTCCTCTCCTGGACGATCGGTATGATGGACGAGGAAAGACCAGTCAAGCTGGCGGGCATGGTCGGCGAGCGCCTCGCGGTGTTCAAAAAGCCGTTCGGTATAGGCCTCGCGCAAGGCTTCGGCCCGATTGGCCAACATGGTTTCATTGCTTTCCAGACTGAAGAACTCCGTTCTGCCCTCATAGGGCAGCGTCTCCTCGGCGGGATCCAGGATCTGGACCAGGTGGCCACCCACGCCCTGTCCGGCAAGACGATTCAAGCTTTCCTTGAGATCTTCGATGGGTTCGAGAAAATCGCTTACGAGCACACACTCGGAGAAACGGCTGAGATGGGCCTCTGGCGGCAGGCTGGTCTCGGCCGACGCTGACATATGGCGATTGGCAATCTCCTCGACGAGGCGCTGCACGACGTTTCTGCCGAGCCGAGCCGGCGCGCCGCCCAAAAGCCCCACGCGCTCACCCCCTCGCGCCAGCAACTCGCCGATGGCAAAAAACAGGACAAGCGCCCGAGCGCGCTTGGTCACCTGGGTCAGGTGACTGTGAAAGTCCATTGACGGCGAGAGATCAGCCCAAAGCCAGACCGTATGAGCCGCCTCCCATTCCTGCTCTCGGACAAAGAGATGATCGCTGCCGGCGGAGCGGCGCCAATCGATTTGCCCGGCGCTGTCACCCTGCTGGAAGGGGCGGAACTGCCAAAACGTCTCGCCCGGACCGGCGCGGCGGCGGCCATGAATGCCATGGGCCACGGTGTGAGACACACGCTTGGCCTCGACCAGGAGATCCGGAAGTTGCTCGACGAGCCAATGGGCCTCGCTCTCGAGACCCATCACAGTTTCAAATGAACTTGCTGCGGATTTTGCCCTGGCCAATACCGCCTCACTCGATTCGTGCCGCCAGACGCTTGATAACGTCGGTGACATGGACACGTTCCTTGCCGGTACGCGCTGCAAGCGAGAGCGCCATCCGGTGCTTGAGTGCGGGCTCGGCGAGCGCGATCACGTCGTCGACGCTTGGTGCAAGCCGGCCTTCGATCAACGCC
>JAUVMS010000251.1 GCA_030600135.1 Hyphomicrobiales bacterium
AGTAGATCAGTCCCCACATGGCAAAGCTTGCGACGAACATGCCTATTGTAGCCGCCACATAGTGAGGATGATGAAAAAAGCCGAAATTCACCAATGGATCGCAGTCCCTGTGTTCGGCAAAGTAAAAGGCTAGCGCTCCAATCGCAAAGACTGCGAACAAGGCGAGAATAATGGGCGAGGTCCAGCCAAACTCGAGGCCATGAGTGAGTGCAAAGACCAGCGAACCAAGGGTCACCACGAGCAAAGCCACACCCAGATAGTCGATCGTTTCACCTTTGTGAGCTGGTTCGCCGAGAAAGCCGCTCTTTCGAATACGCAGACCAATGAACATGGCGGCAGCGAGGAAGAGGAGATCGAGCACAAAGATAATCCGCCAGCTCGCAAAATCGGTGAGCAGACCGCCAAGTACTGGACCAATGCCAAATCCGAAGGCGATCATTCCCCCCCATAAGCCCACTGCAAAGGCCCGCTGATCCTCGGGCGTTGCCACATTGACGAGCGCAACGGCGGTGCTGAAGAGCGCAGCGGCACCGATACCCTGAGCGACGCGGCCAGCAAGCAGCAAGGCTGCGTCGCCCGCCACTATGAGACAGAGTGAGCCAACAGCGAAGCAGGCCAAACCGGCCAGGAACAAACGCATTTTTCCGATGATGTCGGCAATTCGGCCCATGACGGCGACAATTGTGGCGGACGTCAGCAGGTAGCTGTTCATCACCCACTGCAGTGTTACGGAATCGATATCGAGATCGGCTTTGATGGCAGGCAGCGCCGTGATAATGGCCGTCGTGTTGTAAGAAACGACCAGCGTGCCCAGGCAAGCGGCGGCGAGCACGAGTTGAGCGCCTGCAGCGTGAGGGGTGGTCGCGGATGTATCCGTCACGACAAGCCTGCGGGGTGTTGTTATATCTAGACTCTTTGCAAGAATGCGTGCCGACAGGCAGGATGTCAAAAGTTAAAAACGACATGCGATTAAATTACGTTCGAATCATTCTCGGTTATTGCTCTCTATAACTCCAAGATTTGTACGTATACTGTTCGCAGTACATGAAATGACCCATACTTCACACTTAAAGGATGTGAAATCTCTCCAATCCGTCACCACCATAGTTTGATTTCTGTGTGAACTGTTTGTTGTGCTTCTATAATCTTAGTATTTTAATCGAGGCTTCAGGCGAAGTTCTAATCACAACTTGCCATAATCGTCTCACCGTAACATTGTACAAATGGTATGTTCGGGTATGTAATCTCGGGGCAAGACAACACGTCGACTGGTCGTCGTTCGACTTTGACCAAAGACCAATATGAGCTGCAAAGCACGGGGGAGGTGTTCTTTTCTCTCCTAAAAGTGTTGGGAGATCGATGATGAACCGCACGGCCACTCATTCAGGCCACAAGGCCAGGGCGTGTCGCGGTTGCTTGGTTTTGGAGAAATGAAATGCCCAAAGGATGGAACATTGTTCTGCCGACCGCCAGCCCATTGCGCGCACTGTTAGCTGGAGTTGGCTTGGCAACCGTCGCATTTATGGCCGCGCCGGTGCAGGCGCTTGTTTGTCCCATCATGCCCGAGCAAGGATTGGCCGGCGCCATCAAGGAGCCCAAGAAAGAGATCGAGGGTCTCTCGCAGCTCTTCTCCGGCCCTGAACTCGATAGTCGGCTTGCAATTGAGATCGAAGACTTGCGGCTCAGGAATCCAGGCGCTGGCAATGATGACTTGGTGAACCTCCTCGTCACCGCCTATTGTCCCGTGGTCAAGGCGGAGGCACTCGGTGACGAGGCGATGAAGACCAAGGTGGAGGCCTTTTCGGCGCGGGTAATCAAGCTTGTCTACAAGTAACACGCGCCTGGCGAAGCGGGCGCGTCTGCCGCGGCATCCATAGTGTTGCAGTCTGCGTTGGCGAGGGTGCATTGCGCGCGTCGACGCCCGACCTTGGCTGGAGGGGGGTGGCGCCGGCCCGAAGATGGGGTAAGCATTCAACTGACCGACCAACTGGAATTGGCGACCAACCAAGGATAGGATGTTGCCCGCCAAGCGGGGCCATTGGCACGCTCCGCAAGCCGCACTGGAATGCACCCGTGTCCAGAATGCTGAAGCAGACCATTGCAGGTGAGATCATCGCTTTGCACGAATTCCTCGCCGGCTGGCTCAATGGCACACTGAGCAATGACGACACCCTTTTTGCGCAACATCTGGAAAGTCGATTGGCGCCCGGATTCATCAATGTTCAGCCGAGCGGCGCAGTGTTGGAAAGCGCCGATTTGTTGCGGCAAATACGTGGTGGCTATGGATTGAGCCCCGAGTTCAACATCGCCATCCGCAACGTCGTTGTCCGTAAAGAATTTGGCGAGGGTCTCACGCTGGCGACCTACGAGGAGTATCAACGAGGCGCCAAGAATTCCGCGCCAAAGAATGCGCGGCTGTCCAGCGTGCTCATGCGGCCATGCGACGGGATGGCTGATTGGTATTCAATACACGAGACCTGGTTGCCGGACGATAAGCACGCAGCCCAACATTTCGACTTTTGACGATTTTCGGTTTTCTTGTCCGCTTGATGCTTGGTGCGCTAGTCGTTGCGCGGCAGTAATGGGCTGACCCGCACGCATCTGCCTCGAACAAATCTAACAATGCAGAGACCGCTCACGCACCTGTCATCTCCAAGTCATTGAGAGACACCACAAACGCGCCTGCTTGGCGAAGACGACAATACAGATGTCTGCCTATTTGATTTTGCCAACTCTCGCCTTAGTGTGGGGGACCAAATGGCTGCCTTTGTGCAGCTAATAGGAGGAAACGAACAATGCGTCATTTATTGCTGATGACTGCGACTGTGATTTCAATGTCTTGGGCGAGCTTTGTTTCGCCGGCTTTGGCCCAAACCGAAATCCAATGGTGGCACGCCATGGGCGGTGTCAATGGTGAACGCGTCAACAAGATTGCAAACGACTTCAACGCGACGCAATCCGACTACAAAGTAGTGCCGGTCTACAAAGGAAACTACACCGAGACGATGACCGCCGCGGTCGCGGCTTTTCGTGCCCGCAAACAGCCTCATATCGTGCAGGTGTTCGAGGTCGGTACGGCGACGATGATGGCAGCCAAAGGCGCCGTCTATCCGGTTGGTGACGTGATGAACGACGCCGGCGAGGCGTTCGACACGGCGGACTATCTGCCGGCTGTGATTAGTTATTATCAAACGCCCGACGGCAAGTTGTTGTCAATGCCGTTCAACAGCTCGACACCGGTGCTCTGGTACAACGCCGACGCATTTGCCAAGGGCGGTATCAGCGAACCGCCAAAGACGTGGGACGATGTGAAAGCGGCGTCGGAAAAGCTGCTCGCCGCCGGATACAAATGCGGCTTTTCGTTCGGCTGGCAATCTTGGGTGATGATCGAGAATTTCAACGCCTGGCACAATCTGCCGATCGGCACCAAGGAAAACGGCTTTGCCGGCATCGACACCCAGTTCAGCTTTGACAACGACGCGGTCAAGAAGCATCTGGCAAATATCGCTGAGTGGGGCAAAAAGAAGATTTTCGTCTACGGTGGGCGCCGTGGCGACAGCCTGCCCATGTTCACGAACGGTGAATGTGGCATGTGGCTGAATTCGTCGGCCTATTATGGCGCGATCAAGAAACAGGCCAAGTTCAAGTTCGGCCAGACGATGTTGCCGTACTATCCCGACGTCGCCAAGAGCCCGCAGAATTCGATCATCGGCGGGGCCACGCTATGGGTGCTCCGAGGCCACGATAGTGGCGACTACAAGGGCATCGCGAAATTCCTCAAATACATGTCTTCGCCCAAGGTGCAGGCATGGTGGCACCAAGAAACGGGGTATGTGCCGATCACGAAGGCGGCCTACGAATTGAGCAAAAAGCAAGGCTTTTATGAAACCAACCCCGGCACAGACACCGCCATCAAACAGCTGAGCCTCAACACACCGACGCCGAATTCGCGAGGCTTGCGGTTCGGCAACTTCGTACAGACGCGTGACGTTATTAACGAAGAAATGGAAGCCATTTGGAACGGCAGCAAATCCGTATCGAGCGCGCTTGAAAGCGCCGTCGAGCGCGGCAACCAGCTGTTGCGCAAGTTCGAGCGAGCAAACAAGTAGGCGCGGACAAGCTGGGCGCTCAATCGGAATGCCCAAAAATGTAGGGATCTCGGCTCTCGAGATCCCTGAGCCCGGGCGGTCCGGTAGGCGGTGTTCTTGCGTCATGGTGGTGGATTGATGCTGAAGCGGGTTCATTTCGGACCATCGGTTCTGCCCTATCTGCTGGTTGCGCCACAGATCCTCGTCACGCTTGTGTTCTTCATCTGGCCGGCGAGCCAAGCGCTCTACCAGTCCGTTCTCATTCAAGACGCCTTTGGTTTTGAGACCAAGTTCGTGTGGCTTGAGAATTTCGAGGCGTTGTTTGCCGATCCGAGTTACTTCGATACGTTCAAACGGACTTTGCTGTTTTCGTCCCTCGTCGCATTCCTCTCGATGTCGCTTGCGCTCGGTCTCGCGGCTATGGCGGATCGGGTGATCAAGGGCACGACGGCATACCGAACGCTTCTGATTTGGCCCTATGCCGTAGCGCCCGTCGTTGCCGGAGCGCTCTGGATGTTCATGTTCGATCCGACACTCGGCATCGTCGCCTACATGCTTCACGGCTTGGGTTACGACTGGAATTTTAGACTTCACGGCGGACAAGCCATGGCGCTCGTCGTGTTTGCCGCGTCGTGGAAGCAGATCAGCTACAATTTCCTGTTCTTTCTCGCCGGCATGCACGCAATCCCCCGTTCGCTCATCGAAGCGGCGGCCATCGATGGCGCGGGACCAGCCAGGCGGTTCTGGACGATCATTTTTCCACTGCTCTCACCGACGACGTTCTTTTTGCTCGTGGTCAACATCGTCTATGCGTTTTTCGACACCTTCGGCATCATTCACGCGGTGACCAAGGGGGGACCGGCCAAGGCCACGGAGATCCTGGTCTACAAGGTCTTCAACGACGGCTTCGTCGGGCTCGATCTCGGGGGCTCCGCGGCACAGTCGGTAATCTTGATGGCCATCGTCATCGCGCTCACCGTCATCCAATTCCGCTATATCGAAAAGAAGGTGGCTTATTGATGCAACGGGCGTGGCAATGGGTGTGCGGCAATGATTGAGAACAGGCCATGGGTTACGGTGCTGGCACACACCGTGCTGATTTTGGGCGTGCTTCTGGTCGCCTTTCCGATTTGGGTGACGTTCGTCGCCGCCAGTCATGATCAGGCCCGCATCACCCAAGTCCCCCTGCCATTGCTGCCCGGCGATCAATTCTTCGTCAACCTCAAGGCCGCCATCTTCACCGGCGTCGGCAACGCGCGCGAGCAATCGGTCGGCCTCATGCTGATGAACAGCATGATCATGGCGATGGCGATCGCCGTTGGAAAAATCGTAATTTCAATGCTCTCGGCCTTCGCCATCGTTTATTTCCGCTTCCCATTTCGAATGACGTTCTTCTGGATGATTTTCATCACGCTGATGCTGCCGGTCGAGGTTCGCATCCTGCCCACATTCGAGGTGGTGGCCAATCTCGACATGCTCAACAGCTATGCCGGCTTGACCGTACCGCTGATTGCCTCGGCGACGGCGACGTTCATGTTCCGCCAGGTCTTCCTGACGGTGCCGGATGAGCTTTTGGAGGCCGCGCGTATCGACGGTGCGGGACCGATGCGGTTCTTTCGCGATATTCTGCTGCCGATGTCGCGGAACAATATTGCCGCGCTCTTTGTCATCCTATTCAT
>JAUVMS010000315.1 GCA_030600135.1 Hyphomicrobiales bacterium
CGGTGCGCACGCCGGTGCCGTTTGGGTGCCAATATTTACATAGATGCTGGAAACACATAGAGACGACTAACATACTGATTTACAAAGAATATGAAACAAATAGGGATAGATAGAGAAAGACTTGCATTGGCTTAGTGATCCACTGCGCGAGTGGGCCGAGGATTTGCTGTCCGAGCGGTCGTTGAACAAATACGGTCTCGTCAAAGCGGCGCCCGTGCGCGAGAAGTGGGCAGAACATCTGAGCGGCACGCACAACTGGCAGTATCTGCTTTGGGATGTACTCATGCTCCAAGCCTGGTGCGAGGAGTGGGCCTGAGAGCGCCCGAGTTTCTTCTCGCGCCGTCCTGATCTTGCTGCCTGTCAATTCGATAGCTTGAACATGCCCGCAAGCGACGCGCTTCGCGGCCCACCGGCAACGGCAGCAATCGATCGCCATTTTGCGATATTTGCCTCAGCCCCACTGCTTCACCTGAAGGTGAGCGATCACCCCGGTTCTCCCGAGTGATCCACTATGGCAATATGGCATTTCGGCAGCCGAAGCGGATCCGGCGTGCCAGCCGGTCGCACTGATTGGAGGCTTGTGATGCAGCCAAACAAGCAAGACGTCAGCCGTCGCACATTTCTCGCATCCGCGGCCGCCCTTGGCGTGACTTGCCAGTTTTTCGCGCCAAACGCATTTGCCAGCCGGGGACCGATCTTGAAGCGGTCGATTCCCTCGACCGGCGAGACTATTCCGGTGATTGGCATGGGCACTTGGATCACCTTCAATGTGGGCAAGAACGAAGCGCTCCGTGCCAAGCGACTGAAGGTGCTGCAAACGTTTTTTGACGAGGGCGGCGCGATGATCGACTCCTCGCCCATGTACGGGTCCTCCGAGGAGGTCGTTGGCTACTGCCTCCGGCGAATGCCAAACAAACCGTCGCTCTTCTCTGCCACCAAAGTCTGGACCGTCTCGCAGTGGCTTGGCATACGCCAGATGAAAAAATCCGAGGCATTGTGGGGTCTCGATCGGTTCGACTTGATGCAGATCCACAATTTGCTCGACTGGCAGGCCCATCTCGAAACGCTGAAGGAGTGGAAAACCCAGGGACGTGTGCGCTATGTCGGCATTACGACATCTCACGGCCGACGCCACGACGATGTGGAACGGGTTATGGCGAAAGAGCCCATCGATTTCGTCCAGCTAACCTACAACATCCTCGATCGCGCGGCAGAAAAACGCCTCCTCCCGGCGGCGGCGGAGCATGGCCGAGCCGTCATCGTCAATCGTCCGTTCCGTCGCGGCGCCCTTTTTGATCGCTTCGATCGCCATCCGTTGCCTGAGTGGGCACCGGAAATCGACTGCACCAACTGGGCCCAGTTCTTCCTAAAGTTCGCCATTTCCCATCCGGCCGTCACCTGTGCCATTCCGGCCACTTCCCAGGTGGCGCATATGCGTGAGAACATGGGTGCGGCCTACGGCCGGCTACCCGATGCCAAGATGCGAAAGCGGATGATAACGTTTGTCGAAAATCTGTGAGACGACGATCAAACTCTTGCGATAATCAGACCCGCGAAGCCCTCGGAAAGTTCCAATGCTGCCATTCACGAAGGAGGTTTATGACAGCGTCTTTGCCCAATACAGTGCCGCCATCTGGCCCTTGCAGATCATCGGATGGCTTGCGTGCGTTTCCATGGTTGCATGTATCGCAATGGGGCCTGGCCGAACCAGCGACCGACTAATCTCATCCACCCTCGCGATCCTCTGGCTCTGGATTGGTGCGGTCTACCACCTGCAACATCTCGCTTCGATCCTCTGGATAAGTGATTTCCTTGGTCTGGCCTTCGTGCTGCAAGGAATTATGCTCCTCTGGACAGGAGCCGTCCGGAACCAGCTGGTTTTTCGCTACCTGTCGAACTTCGCCGGCATATTTGGAGCGGTACTATTGACGGTGGCAGTCTTCGCCTACCCGATAATTGCTTGGTCCGACGGTCGACCCTTAGCAGGTGTTCAATTCAGCGGCACCGCGCCGACGCCGACAACAATCTTCACATGCGCCATTCTGCTGCTGACCGCAGTTCGGCCGCCCCGCCACCTGCTGGCGGTGCCGCTCGCCTGGGCCATTATTGCCGGCGCCGCGGCCTGGGAACTCGGCATCACAGAGGAAGCGATCGCGATGTCCGTAGTCGTCGTCGCGATCGCCGTCATTTCCTTCAAGGCTCGCCAATCCCAGGCGCCTACGAGCCGGCCATGTGCCGAATAATCAACTCGTTGACTTTGCCGGCCGCTTCCATCTGCACCATGTGCCCCGCGCCGGCAACGACCTCGACGACCGCGCCGTCCACTGCATATGCGTCCGATGCTGGTATGACCGCGTCCTCCCCGCCCCAAATGACAAGTCGCGGACACTCAATCCGGCCAAGTGGTCCCGCCAGAACGGTGGTTTGCCGACCGCCGGCGAATAGCGAGGCCGCCAAATCGCTCAACGCCTCGGTCACTCCGTCCAATCGCTTGTATCTGAGGAGGTCGTCGACCAACTTGCGATTGACCAACTTTGGATCAGCGAACAGATCCTTCAGCACCGGTTTAAGTTCGCGTCGGGATTGGGCACCGACGAACCCGGAGATATAATCGCCGTTGATCGCATGACCGAGCCCGGCAGAATCGATCAACGTCAGGGACGTGGCGCGTTCCGGGGCGCTAAGGGCGAGGTTCGCCACCACCGCGCCCCCCATGGAATGGCCGACCAGATGGGCCGCATCGAAGCCAACGCCATCCATGAATTGACCGAGCGCTCGTGCGAGGCCTTCGAGCCCACCGTCGGGCAGCGCTTTCGCCGATTGGCCATGTCCGGGAAGGTCGAAGGCGCAGACTTTGGCCACCTCCGCCAAGGCATCGATGTTGAAGAGCCAGTTGTCGAGATCGCCACCAAAGCCGTGGACCAGCACGACGGGTGCCCCGCTTTCACCACGTTTTGCATACCGCAGCCGACCCGACGGGGTCTCGATAAACTCATAGACCGGCCCGGCGTCCGCCGCATCGCCTCTGCCGCTAGCTTGAGGCACGTCATATGTTCCGACAAACGCGTCGATCTCGTCCTCAGCAACGTTACGATCCGCCAGAACGCCGAGGAGCGCCCGAACAGGATAAACCACGCCCTCCTCGCCTAGCCGCCGCCTCAGCACGCCAGTTTTTGTCGCCTCGACCACATTGGTTATTTTGTCGGTTTCCACCTCCATGATGTCATCACCCGGGCCGATGTCCGCCCCTTCGTCAGCCAGCCAGGAGGAGAGTTTCCCCTCCTCCATGGACAGGCCCCACTTGGGCATGACAATCGGATGAATACGATCGTCGCTCATGGCCTGCCCTCACGATGCGATTGTTTTGCGCACGGCGCTCGCCACGGCGTCGGCCGAGGGAAGATAAAGATCCTCGAGCGCCGGCGAGAATGGTACCGGTGTGTGTGGCGGGTTAACCATGCGCGGCGCCGCCTTGAGTTTGGCGAACGCCTCTTGGCAAACCTGTGCCGCGATGTCCGCGGCGATCGAGCAGCGCGGGTTGGCCTCATCGACACAGACCAGACGTCCCGTGTTCTCAACACTCTCGAGGACCGTATCCATGTCGATCGGTGAAAGTGTCCGCAAATCGATCACCTCGCAATCGATACCGTCCTCCGCCAGATTTTCGGCCGCCTCCATGGAGCGCTGCACCATTAGCCCGTATGTCACGATCGTCGCATCGCCACCCTCACGAACGATGTTCGCCTCGGCAAATGGAATGGCATAGGATTCTTCCGGCACATCGACCTCATCGGCATAAAGGCTCTTGTGCTCACAAAAGATCACCGGGTCGTTGTCGCGGATCGATTGAATGAGCAATCCTTTTGCGTCATAGGCATTCGACGGGCAGACCACCTTGAGCCCCGGAATATGTGTAAACACCGGCGTCAGCATTTGGCTATGCTGCGCGGCGGCGCGAAAACCACCGCCGACCATCGCCCGGATCGTCACCGGCGTCTCGGCCTTGCCGCCAAACATGTAGCGGAACTTTGCCGCCTGATTGAAGATTTCATCGAAGCAGACACCCATGAAATCGATGAACATCAACTCGGCGACCGGGCGCAGTCCACAGGTCGCGGCTCCAACCGCGGCGCCGACATAGGCGCTTTCCGATAACGGCGTGTCCATCAACCGATCGCCGTGCTTGGCATAAAGCCCCTTGGTGACGCCGAGCACACCGCCCCAGGCATCATCCTCACCGGGTGCACCCGCACCACCGACGATATCCTCTCCCATGACGATGACCGTCGGATCGCGGCTCATCTCCTGGTCAAGCGCCTCGTTGATCGCGTCCTTCATACTAATCACGCGCGTCATAACAAATTATCCTCCAAAATCTCGGATGGCCAATTGCGGCTCAATAACTCACATATACATCGGTCGTCAGATCGGCGGCGCCCGGCAGCGGTGCCGCAATCGCCTCTTCAACCGATGCGTCAATCAGGCTCGCAATCTCGCGATCGATAGCGTCCAACTCGCCGCCAGCAATGACGCCCGCCTCCGTCACGCGACCTCGGAAGTTTTTGATGCAATCTCGGTTCGCCCGATGATCGTCAACCTCTCCTTCGGCACGATAGGTTTGCGCATCGCCTTCGAAGTGGCCATGGAATCGAATCATTTTGCACTCGAGCAATGACGGACCGCCACCTTCGCGAGCACGCTTGATGACCTCACCGGCGGTTTCGTAAACGGCGAAAAAGTCGGTGCCGTCAACCGTGACGCCTGGGAGACCGAACCCGGTTGCGCGATCGACATAGGAATCGCAGGCAACCGCCCAGTCGACTGAAGTGGATTCGGCATAGCCATTGAAAGTCACCTCGCGCTCACCATCGAGAGCGATGGAGCCGGCCTCGACGCCAATCGCGTGCGGCTCGTCGGGTGCCAGCCGGCCACAGCTCGCAACACCGAC
>JAUVMS010000181.1 GCA_030600135.1 Hyphomicrobiales bacterium
AGTTTACAGCCCAGCAATATACTGAAATTTGCAGAAAAGCCGTGCTCGGACAGCACGGTTAATTTAAGGAAACTACTAATATGACAATACGTGCCGTTACTTTCGATATCTGGGACACCATCGTCGATGACGATTCCGACGAGATTGCGCGAAAAGACCAGGGCTTGCGCTCCAAACGAGACGAGCGCCGCCACCAGGTCTGGGAGGCGCTGAACGCTGTTGCGCCGATCGAGTACGACGCCGTGGCATTGGCCTACGACACGGCCGAAGCCGGCTTCAATGTGGTCTGGAAGGAATGCCACATTAACTGGACCGTGGACCAGCGACTGCGCGTCGTGCTGAACGGGCTGAACCGAGAGCTGCCCGCAGCCGCTTTTGCTGATCTGCTGGCCAAGCATTCACGCATGGAAGTGGACATTCCACCCAATGCCATTGATGGCATCTCTGAAGCACTGGCGGAGCTTTCGACGCGCTACAAGCTTGCCGTTGTCTCGGATTCCATTGTCACGCCAGGTACTGGTCTGCGCCAAATCCTAGCCCATCATGGCCTCAAGGATTATTTCTCCGCTTTTGCCTTTTCCGATGAGGTCGGCCACTCAAAGCCCAACCGCGCGATGTTCGACCGGGCCGCCGAGCAGTTGGGCATAGCCGTCAACGAACTCGTACATATCGGTGACCGCGACCATAACGATGTGAAAGGCCCTCATGCCTTGGGCGCCAAGGCCGTGCTCTTTACCGCCGCTCGCCCCGACGATCGTGACAGCACCACGGCCGATGCGATCTGTGATCATTACCGCGACCTTCCCGCCATCATCGACCGACTGGCGGCGCAATAACAGGAGGGCGCGATCATGACCAACAGCCTGCGATTTTTGGTGCTGGACGGCTATTCCAAATCAGGCCGGGACGATCTAACTGCCGGCGGCGCGTCGACCGCCGGAAAACTCTATGAGCGCATGCTGAAGGCCTGCTGCAAAAGCGCGGACGTTGATATCATTTGCCCGGCCGATCCCGATGGATCCCTTCCCAGAGGCACCGAGCTTGCCAGCTACGACGGTATCGCCTGGACCGGATCGAGCCTCACCGTTTATCACGACACACCGGAAGTCACCCAACAGATCGAGTTTGCCCGTGCCGCCTTTGACGCCGGTGTGCCAAGCTTTGGGTCCTGCTGGGCGGCACAGATTGCCGTGGTTGTCGCCGGCGGCACATGCGCCGCCCATCCCGGCGGCCGGGAAATGTTCCTGGCTCGAAAAATCGCTCTGACGCCCGAGGGCCGCGGCCATCCGCTCTATAGGGACAAAAAGTCCGTGTTCGACGCCTGGATCTCGCACGATGACGAGATCACCCACCTGCCGCCCGGCGCGGTATTACTTGCATCAAACGATTTTACCCGTGTCCAATCGGTTTCCGTCACCTACGGCGTCGGCACGTTTTGGGCACTGCAATATCACCCCGAATACGATGTCCATGAAATGGCCCGGCTCATCTATTGCCGCAAACAAAAACTCGTCGACAAAGGCTTTTTCGCCGACCTGGAGAGCGCGCAATCGTTTGTCGACAAACTCGAAAGCCTGCACCAAGACTCCACCCGCAAGGACCTCGCCTTCCAACTGGGCATGGACGCGGACGTCATGGACGCAACCATCCGCCGCGCCGAGGTTCGAAACTGGATCGAACAACAGGTCATCCCAAACGCCAGTTGATCTGGCTTTGCATCGACAAAACTGCCAAGAGGATCTACGAAATGATTGTTCGTACGCGAATGCAGAGCGCGCTGGGCCCGTCATCGCCCTAATTGAGTGCGGGCACCGTTCGGGTTCGTCTGTGGCCCAAACAATCAGGGGGAGTTGAAACATGACCGCCAGACCATCGCCAGTCGATTTTGCCCGTGTCTCGAAGGGCTTTGATTCAGACCCGGCCAAGTCCTATACGCTCAAGGCCGAGGCCTACACGGATCTGCGCTGGATGGATCTCGAGCGCGACGAGATATTCAAACGCACATGGCAATGGGTTTGCCATAGCGAAAAACTCCGCGAACCCGGCTCCTATGTCACAATCGACATTGCCGGACAGCCGATTTGCATCGTTCGCGACGATAAAGCTGTGTTGCGCGCCTTCTACAACGTCTGTAAGCACCGCGCCCATGAGCTGCTGCGCGGCGAAGGCCAAACCCGCCGGATCATGTGTCCCTATCATGCCTGGACCTACGATTTGACTGGACAACTGCGCCGAGCGCCTGAAACGGACAACCTCGCCGACTTCAATGTCAGCAGTATCTGCCTCGATCAGGTGCGGGTGGAGGAGTTTTGCGGTTTCGTCTACGTCAATCTCGACCCGGATGCCGTTCCGCTGGCCGAGGCGAGCGGCGACCTTGGCAGGGAGCTCGCGCGCTGGGCGCCCGATGTCGATCAGCTGACATCCTCGCATCACCTGACGTACGATATCCGCTCGAACTGGAAGAACGTCATCGACAATTTTCTCGAATGCTACCATTGCCCCGTCGCGCACAAGGATTTCTGCACCTTGGTCGACATGGACACCTACAAGGTGACCACATACGGCATCTATTCGAGCCATATGGCGGAAGCCGGCAAAGCCGCAAACTCGGCCTACTCGGTCGAGAACGCCACGGTAAAGGACCACGCGGTCTGGTGGCTCTGGCCCAATACCTGTTTGATGCGCTATCCGGGCCGCGGCAATTTCATCGTCATGAAGATTATTCCGGCAGGCGCCGACCGGACCTTCGAGATCTACGACTTCTTCTTTGAAACCGCCGACCCCAATGAGGCAGAGCGCGGGGCGATCAAATATATCGACGAGGTGCTGCAGGTCGAAGACATCGCGCTGGTTGAGAGCGTCCAGCGCGGCATGAGCACTCCGGCGTTCAGCCAGGGCCGGATCGTGTACGACCCGCACGGCTCGGGCAAATCCGAGCACGCTGTCCATCATTTCCACGGCCTGGTTTTGGACGCCTATGCCCGCGCGGTCGGCACGTGATGGGTGTGCTCGGTGGTAAGACCGCCTTTGTCACCGGCGGCGCCGGCGGGATTGGCACTGCCGTTTGTGCCCGCTTCGCCCGCGAGGGCGCGGACGTTGTTGCTGGCGACATCTCGGGTGCTGGCGAACCGCCCGACGGGGTGACCCAACTCCCCTATGACGTGACCGATGAAGCCAACGTCGAGCAAACCTTCGCCGCGCTATCGGCCCGTTGGGATAAGCTCGACATCCTGGTCAACGCGGCCGGCATCGAAATTGAAAAGACCATCGAGGAAACCTCGCTTGAGGAATGGAACCGGATTTTCGCGATCAATGTGACGGGCATGTTTCTCACCACCAAGCATGCCCTGCCGCTGCTGCGCAAATCACCCGGTGCCAGTGTCATCAACTTTGGCTCTTATGACGGCTACATTGCCGATCCCGGGCTCGCCGCCTATTGCGCCAGCAAGGGGGCGGTGCATGCCCTCACCCGGGCATTGGCCTGCGACCACGGTCCGGAAGGCATTCGCGTGAATGCAATTTGTCCCGGCTACGTCGACACGCCGATGCTGCAGAGTTTCTTCCGCGATGCCGGAAACATCGAAACCCTGAAACAGGCTGTGCGCGACGTCCATCCACTTCGCACCTACGGCACACCCGCGGACGTCGCCAACCTAGTCAACTGGCTCGCCTCCGATGAGGCTCGCTATGCCTCGGGCCAGCTTTGGGTCATCGATGGCGGCCTGACCGCTCAGGTCCAGCAAATGAGGATTTAGCATGAGCGAACTATATTTTATCTCTGTTGGCGATTTCGATGTCGGATCTTCCATACGTCACGCCGTGGTGGCGTGGATATGAGTCGGCTTTCGGGTAAGTCCGCGCTGGTCACCGGCGGGCGCCAGGGGATTGGCCGGGCCATTGTCGAAGCGTTCCTTCGGGAAGGCTGCGAGGTCATGACATGCGGCCGCGGCGGCCGCCCGAGCGACATACCGGACGACGTGCGTTGGCAGACGGCGGACATGTCCGTGGCCGCCGACGTGGAGGCGCTGAAGGATGAAGCGGCTGCGGTTTTTGGAGAAATTTCCATCCTCGTCAACAATGCCGGCCTGCAGATCGAAAAGACGGTGGTGGACAGCACCGACGCCGACTGGGATGCGCTCATGGGCGTCAATGCAAAGGGCGTTTTTCTCACCTGCCGTGCCTTCATTCCGGTTATGTCAACCGGCGGCTCGATCATCAATATCGGCTCCACCTCGGGTCATGTGGCCGATCCCGCCATGGCGCTCTACAACGCATCGAAGGCGTTCGTGCATGGGCTCACCCGGTCCGTCGCTGTGGATCACGGGCCCGACGTGCGCTGCAACGCGATCTGCCCCGGCTGGATTTTGACGGGCATGGCCGACGCGGCCTTCGAATTGGCGGACGATCCGCGGGCGGCCAAGCAAGCGGCTCTCGCTCGTCATCCAGCGGGCCGATTTGGCAGCCCCGACGATGTCGCGAACCTTGCGGTGTGGCTCGCTTGCGACGAAAGCCAATTCGCCACGGGCCAGTGCTACACGATTGACGGCGGACTGACCGCCGCCTCCCCAATCAATCCCGGATTGGTCTAAACAAATTGGGACGGCCGAAAAGGTCGCTGGAGCTGATCAGAAAGGCGATGCGCATGTCGCCAATCTATCTTGGTTGGTACCTCTACGTCTTGGGCACGGCGTACCGCCTGCTCGGACAAAACGCGTCGGCTATACGCACCCTCCGGGAGGGCACCAAACGCAATCCCGAGATGCTTTCGATGCACGTCGG
The DNA here is from genome assembly GCA_030600135.1 of Hyphomicrobiales bacterium. GTDB lineage: Bacteria > Pseudomonadota > Alphaproteobacteria > Rhizobiales > JAUVMS01 > JAUVMS01. The sequence goes on from JAUVMS010000181.1 coordinate 4,780, forward strand.
CTTGGCCTCCACATTGGGTGAATTGGGCAGGGTGAACAATGCCGGGCCGTCCGTTTCCGAGATCCTGAAGCTGGACCCCGATTTTTCAATCAAGAAGTATATCCGGGGGCTTTCCTATAAAGACCAGCGGATGCGGCACGCTTCGAAGATGGGCTGCGAAAAGCAGGATTGCCCGAATGATGGGCCTCGGACTTTAATGAGATTGGTCCTATCAGCACGAGGAACCAGCCGAGACCAACCGCAATAGTCGGCCGCACTTACCTCCATCCGTATCGACACTGACCGCACGCATGGCCTTGTAGGACTTGATATTTTGTCTCATGTTCACTATATGTTCAGCATGGCCGAATGTAAAACGCGTGAAACCACGAATACAGATGAAAAACTCCGCCTTTGCATCATGTGCAAAGTTCTGTTCTTGAGCACGTGGGCCGGCAATCGAGTTTGCAAGAAATGTCGCTCCAGCGCCCGCTGGAAGCGAGGTTACTAAAGTAAAACGCCTCGCTCGCGGCAATCAATTCCCCTTTGCGATCTGATACTTGATCCAGGTCATTTGCCCCCTCAATTGCCATCGGCTAGTCTATCGCCATGGAGCGGAACACGTAATTCCGCACGACCATGGAGGTTCCCAATGAAGGTCAAACAAGCCATGCATTTGGGCGTGGAATGGGTCGAGCCAAATACGCCTGTCACAGAGATAGCCAAGAGGATGATGGAATGTGACGTTGGCGCCATACCGGTTGGGGAGAACGATCGATTGATCGGCATGGTAACAGATCGTGATATTATCTGCAGAGGCGTCGCCAGGGGCAAGGATATCAAGAAAATGACTGCGCGCGACGTCATGAGTAAGGGAATTATTTTCTGCCGCGCCGGAAGCGAACTCGACGATGCGGTGAAAATAATGGAGGATAAAAAAGTTCGGCGTCTGCCCGTTATCGATGACAACAAGCGGATGATCGGGATTTTGAGCCTGGGAGATGTCTCCGAAAGTGCAAGCCACAATCTTGCGGGCGAGCTTGCAGCCGCGGTTTCTTCTCACCACGCCTAGCGCTTTGACGAGGCTGTCGGTGGGGCACCCATCCCGCCGGCGGCACCGTCAAGATGCGCGACCGAACCACCGCGTGCGGCGGTTATTTTGCATCATTTGTTCTCTCTCTCGTCAATTCATCGAACACCGAAATCAGCCAGTCCATCACCACCCTGATCCTCGCAAGATTGCGCAGCTCTGGATGCACCATGAGCCAGAGTTCGCGTGAAACTGGCGCGGGCTCTTTGCCGCAGCGTTTCAGGTCCGGCTCGCCATCGGCGATCGCCACCGGAAGCAAGGATTTGCCGAGGCCGGCCTTCACGCCTTGGATGATCGCCTCGGCATCGTTGACTTGGACCGGCGCTGGCCCGCTGTGGTGATGAACCGCTTGCTCGGCCATCCAGCGTTGCTGCGGCAGCTCCGCCATCGCTTCTTCGTAGGTGATCCAAGGGAGCGTATCGGGATCAGCTTGCGACGACGCAAAGACGGCATAGTCGAGACGGCCAACGCGGCGCGCAATTGCCCGCGCGTCCTTGCTTGGCCTTGCCATGCGCAACGCCATGTCGGCTTCGCGTTTGGTTAGGCTCAAGTCGCGTGGTTCGGCAATGAGTTCGAGGCGCAACTGGAGATGATCGGCTAGGAGCCGGGGCAACGCCGGCACCAAAATGCGGTTCACGACCAGCGGCACCGAGGTCAAGCGAACCGTTCCCGCAGCAAGTGTGTCCGCCCCAGAAACGGCGACTTCCGCCGCCTGGACCTCAAGCTCGACCCGTTCCGCCGCGGCGATCATGGCGCGACCGGCCTCGGTGGGATGATACCTACCAGGGCTTTGCTCGAACAGACGGGCCCCCAGTCTCTGCTCGGCATGGGCGATGCGACGTCCCACCGTGCTCTCGTTGACACCAAGCTGGCGTGCCGCGCCTGCGAGCGATTGGCGCCGCGCCACGGCCAACACGAAGCGCAAATCGTTCCAATTGAAGCCCTGCATTTTTGCCGTTTAATTATGCATATTTTCCGGTCGGTATTGGAAGAATGCAGGCCTAATGTACGCCCTGTCAACTTTGCGAAGGAGAGGATCAGTGATTTATGCTGTCTTGTTCGAGGA
>JAUVMS010000352.1 GCA_030600135.1 Hyphomicrobiales bacterium
AAGGGCATGTCTGCCCTCGACAACATCATGTCGGGCCGCGCGCTGAAGATGAAGCGCGGGATTTTGTGGCAAATGCTGCGTTTCGGTCCCGCCCTACGCGAGGAGATCAGGCATCGCGAGGTGGTCGAGCAGATCATAGGTTTTCTCGAGATTGAGCATATTCGCAAAACCCCGGTTGGTCGCTTGCCATACGGTTTGCAAAAGCGTGTCGAACTCGGCCGGGCACTTGCCATGGAACCGGAGTTGCTTTTGCTCGATGAACCTATGGCCGGCATGAACCTCGAGGAAAAAGAGGACATGTCGCGCTTCGTAATCGACGTAAACGATCATTTCAGCACGACCATCGCACTCATTGAGCACGACATGGGTGTTGTCATGGACTTGTCCGACCGGGTGGTCGTGTTGGACTATGGTGAACTCATTGCCGATGGAACGCCCTCCGAGGTGCAAGCCAATCAGTCCGTTATCGACGCCTATTTGGGCGTCGCGCATTGAGCTGGGGCGAACGTATGGAAATTCTCTTCAACATTTTTATCCAACCCTTCATTGAAATGTTTACGGCTCCGGACCTGTTGATCCAGGTCCTCTGGGAAGGGTTCGTATCGGGCACGCTCTATGCGCTCATCGCACTCGGTTTCGTGCTCATATTCAAGGCCTCTGGCGTTTTCAACTTTGCTCAGGGCATCATGGTGGTGTTCGGCGCGCTGTCGCTTGTCGGCCTTTATTCGCTGGGCGTTCCCGCCTATGTCGCCCTCGCGCTCTGCATCCTCATTATGTTTCTGCTTGCCGCCACGGTCGAGCGTTTCGTCATGCGACCGCTGGTCAATCAGGAGCCGATCATTCTTTTCATGGCGACGATTGGCTTGACCTTCTTTCTGATTGGCTTTGGTGAATTCGTATTCGGTGGCGAACCCAAGCTGATGATCACGGAAGAACTCGGCTTGCCAACCGGTTCGTACGATATTGAGGCCTTCGGCGGTCTCATTATCCTCCAACAGATCGACATTTCGGCGGCCTTGATTGCTGGTGCGATGGTGGCGGCGCTTGCGGTTTTCTTCAACAAGACCCGCATTGGGCGGGCCTTGCGTGCCGTCGCGGACGATCATCAGGCGGCCATGTCTGTCGGCATCACGCTGCAGCAGATCTGGGTCATCGTGTGGTTCGCCGCTGGCATCGTGGCGCTCGCCACGGGCATCATGTGGGGCGCACGATCGGACGTCAGTTTTGCCCTTCAGATCATCGCTCTCAAGGCGCTGCCGGTTCTCATCCTCGGCGGCTTGACCTCTATTCCAGGCGCCATTGTCGGCGGACTCATTATTGGCCTGAGCGAGAAGATGTTGGAGTTCTATTGGGGCCCAATGCTCGGTGGCTCCATCGAGAGCTGGGTGCCTTACTTCGTCGCGCTGATTTTCCTGTGGTTCATGCCGCAGGGATTATTCGGCGAGAGAATCATCGAAAGAGTTTGACGACATGTTCTATCGCGAGAACGGACAGTTCAAGACCAGCTACGCCGCGGACCAGGCCGTCTTTCCTATCCTGCAAGACCGCATTGCCTTGGCGGCGCTGTTGTTCGTGTTGTTTGTCGTCGTCCCGTTTACGTTCAGCGACTTTTGGCTGAACTCTGTGCTCACTCCGACGCTGATTTTCGCACTCGCTGCGATTGGCCTCAATCTGCTGACCGGCTACGCTGGGCAACTCTCTCTCGGAACCGGTGGTTTCATGGGCTGCGGTGCCTATGCCTGCTACAAACTGACGACCATTTTTCCCGACGTAAACATCATCATCCTTATATTTCTGAGCGGCATTTTTGCCGCCGCCATCGGGTTCATCTTCGGTTTGCCCAGTTTGCGCATCAAGGGCTTTTATCTCGCCATCGCGACACTCGCCTCGCAGTTTTTCCTGGAGTGGGCCTTCGGTCGCGTCGCCTGGCTCTATAACTACAATGCCTCGGGTGCTATCGAGGTGCCGACACGCACGCTATTCGAGCTTCCAATAACCGGTCCAACCGCCACTTCCGCGACACGCTATTTGGTGGTTCTCGCAATCGTTCTCGTGTTGACTTTTGTTGCATCCAACCTCGTGCATGGACGTATTGGGCGGGCCTGGATGGCGGTTCGCGACATGGACATCGCCGCCGAGTTGATCGGCATTCGCTTGCTCAGAACCAAACTGTTGGCATTCACCATCTCCTCGTATTTTTGCGGCGTTGCCGGAGCTATGATGGTGTTCCTGTGGCTCGGGGCTGCCGAAGTTGAGAGCTTCGACATAAACCATTCGTTCCTCATCTTATTCATGGTCATCATTGGTGGGCTCGGCAGCATAATTGGCTGCTTCATGGGGGCGATATTCATTTGGAATTTGCCAATCCTACTGCGCTCGACATTTGGAGGTTTGATCGATGCAGCCACGGTCGAGCACATTTCCTTCATGATTGTGGGCGCACTTATTATTTTCTTCCTGATCGTGGAGCCACATGGCCTCGCGCGCCTTTGGCAGATTGCCAAGGAAAAGCTGAGGCTATGGCCTTTCCCGTATTAGGAGGACATGCATTTTGATCTACAGGGTACGGACCATTGAAGTCCTGTAGTCATTGTCAGCCATCCGCCTTTCGGTCAGAATGGCGAGATGGCTGGGCCATTGATTGGCCAAGAAATGCCGTACGCTCACCTGAGGCGGGCGGACGAGCAAAACGACCAAGGAGGATAACGTTCATGCGACTCAAATATCTCGCACTTGCCGCCGGCGCGGCCGCAATGATGGCCGGCTCGCTGGTGACAGTACCAGCGTCGGCACAGGACAAGATTTACATACCATTGCTGACCTACCGCACGGGCCCATTTGCTGGTTCTGGCACTGTGATCGCCGATGGTCTGCACGACTATTTCACATTGCTCAATGAGCGCGATGGCGGCATTGGCGGCGTGAAGCTCGAGGTCGAGGAATGCGAGACCGGCTACAACGCCCAGAAAGGTGTCGAGTGCTACGAGAAAACCAAGGGCAAAGGCGCGATTGTCTACAACCCATATTCAACCGGTATTACGTTGCAGCTCATTCCCAAGGCGCCGGTTGACAAGATCCCCGTGCTCTCGATGGGCTATGGTCTATCCGCTACGGCCGTCGGTGAAAAATTCCCATGGACATTCAACGCACCTGCCACGTACTGGAGTCAGATGTCCGCCATCATCAAGTACATTGATACCCAAGGTGGTGTTAAGGGCAAGAAAATCGGCTTCATCTATCTCGACGTCGGGTATGGACGCGAGCCCATTCCTATTCTCGAAGAACTCTCCAAGGAGATGGGTTTCAGCGTTTTGAAGGTGCCGGTTGGCGTCAAGGAAATGCAGAACCAGTCATCTCATTGGCTTCAGGTTCGCAAGGAGCGTCCTGATTGGATGATCATGTGGGGCTGGGGAGCCATGAACCCGACCGCCATTAAGGAAGCTGTCAAGATTCGCTATCCGATGGACAAATTTATCGGCGTCTGGTGGTCCGGCGGTAACGTCGATGTCCGACCCGCGGGCAAAACCGCCAAAGGGTACTTGTCGGCCAACTTCCACGGTACGGGAGCCAACTTTCCGGCAATTCAGGATATTCTCAAGCACGTCGTCGACAAGGGCTTAAGTCAAGCCAAGCGCGAAACCGTCGGTGATAATTTCTACAATCGTGGCGTCATGAATGCTGTCGTGACGGCCGAGGCCATTCGGACGGCGCAAAAACTCACCGGTAAGAAGGTGATCAATGGCGAAGACATGCGCAAAGGCCTTGAGAACCTGGACATCACGGCGGAGCGTCTGAAAGAGATTGGCTTTGACGGTTTCACCAACCCGATCAAGGTGACCTGCAAGGACCACGCTGGTGCCCATGCGATTTACATCCAACAGTGGGATGGTGAGAGCTGGAGCAAAGTCTCTGATTGGATTGAACCGATGCGTGATCGGGTTCGCCCGAAGCTCGAGGCCGCCGCGAACGCCTATGTGAAGGACAAGCCCGGCTGGCAAACTCAATCTTGCTCGTAGTGGCGAATTGACTGATGTTCGATAGGAAGCCCGGCCTTGCCCGTTTGCGAGGCCGGGACTCTTGACTGGAAATTAAGGCGTCTGGCGGTCGATCGACAAATAGGCGAAGCGTGACCTAAGGAACTCGGTCGCGATGCCCGATGGGCCAACACTTGACTTGAGAGAACATTGACGATGCAAGAGGCAGTGAGCAGCTCAGGCGAGCCAAACAGGGCTCCTCACGACGAGCCACCCATCCTCGCGGTCAACAACATCGAGGTGATCTACGATCACGTCATCCTCGTCCTCAAGGGTGTCTCCCTTGATGTGCCGCGTGGCGGCGTGGTGGCTCTGCTGGGCGCCAACGGCGCCGGCAAGACGACGACGCTAAAGGCGATCTCCAATCTCTTGCGCGCCGAGCGCGGCGAAGTCACCAAGGGCTCGATCGAGTTCGACGGCAACACAATACAAGGTCTTCAGCCCAACGACCTTGTCACGCGCGGTTGTATCCAGGTTATGGAAGGCCGCCATTGCTTTGAGCA
>JAUVMS010000086.1 GCA_030600135.1 Hyphomicrobiales bacterium
GGAGCGAGAACGAGCGCGATCAGCAAGCTGAGGAGCGTCGTCACCTGGACGGCCGATCCACTGTTCATTGCCAGTAGGATAAATGGGCCGGCGATCATGGCGAAACCGATGCCTGTGATCGCTTGCAGCATGGCCGCCACCAGCACAGTCGCATGAAGGGCAATCTCAATTGTTTCCATTGGTGGCGCGGCCTCGAGCCTCGGTGATTGCCTTAGGCGCCAGCAGTGCCGACATTTGGCACGGGCTTGTGATTTGAGCGAGCGAAAACTGCTGGAAATCTCTCATGCCGGGCAAGGGACCGCAATGATCCTCACTCGAACAGCTGACGATCGCAGCGTCAACGCAATGGCGCCACAATGGCAAATCCAGGCCAGCAGAGACATCAGGGAGTGAGGGAAACCAAAGGACTGGGACGGCCAACGCCGCCCCAGTCTCATAGCCGGAAACTACATCCAGCCCTTTTCTTTGTAATACTTTGCCGCACCAGGATGCATCGGTGCCGACAGAGAATCCTTGATCATTTCTTCGGGCTTCAAATTGGCGAATGCCGGGTGAAGCTTCCTGAATGAATCGAAATTCTCGAAGACCGCCTTAACCACCGTATAAACAACGTCATCCGGTACGTCGGCACTCGACACGAAGGTCGCGCCGACACCAAATGTGTTGACGTCTTCCTTGTTGTTATACATGCCCGCCGGGATCGTGGCCTTACGATAGTATGAGTTGTCGGACACCAGCTTGTCGATTTCCGCTCCTGTCGCATTGACCAGGTGTGCAGCGCATGACGCGAGCGATTCCTGGGTCAGTGCTGAAGGATGGCCAACGAGCCAGAAGTACGCATCGATCTTGCCGTCACATACCGCCTGGCCGGTTTCGGCTGATTTCATTTCAGCGGCGAGTTTCAAGTCGCTCCGCTGCCAGCCGAGGGCCTTTTCGAGCACTTCCCAGGTCCCGCGCGTACCAGAGCCTGGATTACCGATGTTCACCCGCTTGCCTTTGAGGTCAGTGATGTTCATCACGCCTGAATCGTCATGCGCGATGATCGTGACAGGCTCCGGATGAATCGAGAAAACCGCCCGTAGCTTGTCAAATTTGCCCTTGTCGGCAAATTTCGAGGTGCCGTTATAGGCATGATACTGCCAGTCCGACTGGGCGACACCAAACTCGAGCTCGCCTGAGCGGATCGTATTGATGTTGTAGATCGAGCCGCCCGTTGACTCCGCGGAGCAGCGGATGCCGGTTTCCTTGCGCATCTTATTGACGAGTCGGCAAATCGCGCCACCGGTAGGATAGTAGACACCCGTTACACCACCGGTACCAATCGAGATGAAGCGCTGCTCAGCAGCGTCGGCGTGCATCGCGCTGATGCCGGCGCCGAAAGCGAGCACAACGACCAGAGCGGTCGTCCTACCGAGAGAAGTAAATTTCATAAATTCCTCCCATGCAACATGCAACTAGGGGCACTACAGCTCTTTCGACTTTTGCAGTTGGCTGCCAGCGCCCCACCCAGGGGTCCCATCCTAACCGATTGAGTGGAAAGTGGAACCGTCCTTATTCAGTTTAATCCGCTTTCCCGGTCATTGCCAGCCAAAGGGCACAAAGTTGGCTTTTGCGCGTCTTGCTACCGACTGAGACCCTTTTCAGCGAGTTCAGCGAGATACTCCGCCCAACGCTCATCATTCTTAGCGCCGAGGACCCTCAGATACGACCAGGAGTAAAGGCCGGTGTTGTGTCCGTCGTCGAACGTTATCCTGACGGCATAATTGCCCACAGGCTCGAGATTTGTGATCTTCACGGCCCGCTTGCCACCGACGGTTACGCGTTGCTCGGGGCTGTGGCCCTGCACTTCGGCGCTCGGGCTGCGGACACGCAGATATTCCGCCTGAAGCGTGTACGGCGCGCCATCCTCGAAGCTCACGGTTAGTGAGGATTTGTCCTTGCTCAACCTGAGTTCAGTTGGCCAGAGCGATGATGGAGACATATCCCGTTCCACTCCTTAGCTGGTGTCGTCGCAGTACGATTTCATCGGAAGAAAATTAGCCAGTGTTGGTCTAGGTAGGCGATTTTGGATGCTTCCCACTACCGCCTCACGCCCGACACGGCCAGCATGCCGGCAAAACCGATCAACGTGGATCCGGTAATCCGCCTTTGCCAGGCCTGCGCCCTCGGATGGCCGGCAATCATCCGGCCCAATTTGGCGAACGCAACCGCCTGAAAAAGCGTCCAGGCCACCGCGCCGATCGAAAATCCCAAACTCAGAGTGATCAGCTGGCGAAAAACCTCCCCCCGCGCCGGGTCGACAAATTGAGGTAGGAACGAGAGAAAGAAGATGGAAATTTTCGGATTGAGCAAATTGATACCCAAGCCTTTGAGCCAGATCGCGAATGGCCGCAAAGGTGGTGGCTCCCTGCCCACAAGTGCCTCGTCTTCACCGCGCAACAGCTTGACGCCCAAATAGCAGAGGTAGCCGACGCCCGCCCAGCGCACGAGTTCAAAGGCCCAGGGAGAAGCCTTGAAGATGACGCTCACGCCGAATGCGGCCGCAAGCGCCTGAAGCCAGACGCCCGAGGTCACGCCAATGGCCGCCCATGCGCCTGCCGTTGCACCTCGCGACATGCTGTTTGTGGCGATATAGGCCATGTCCGGCCCAGGCGCGATGTAGATCGCCAGCGTCGCGAGCACGAATGCAATCAAGGTTGCATGGTCGAACAACATGGCAAGTGTCTCAGCTTGGCTGCGTTACCAATTCTGCGCCGTCGGCACGACCACCACCTCATTGAGCAAAACGCTCTTCGGCTGCTCCAAGACGAACAACACGGTCCGCGCCACGTCTTCTGCTCTGAGCGCATCCGGTTTGGGGTCGTCGAAAAACGGCGTATCCACCATGCCCGGTTCGATCAGCGTCACCCGCACGCCGCTGCCCTGCAATTCGCCACGCACATTGTAGCCAACGGCCTTTGCGGCCCATTTCGTCGCGCCATAGACCGAGCCGGGGATCGGCCGGCGTCCGGCAATCGAGCCGGTGATCAACAAATCGCCCTTTGATGCCTTGAGGTGACCGAGTGTGGCCCGTAGCGTCAGCGCCAGACCGTAGAAATTGGTCATGATCATTTCATGCCATTCGGCTGGATCGCCCTCTGCGTAACCGCCCGGAACACCGCCACGCCCGGCGTTGGCAAAGACGGCATCGATCGCGCCAAATCGCTCGATGGCCGCGTCCGCCGCGCGCTGTTGGTCCTCCCAGCTGGCGACGTCACATCCAACCGCGAGTGCCCGCTCCTCACCAATCTCGCCGACGAGCGCGTCGAGTTTGTTCCGGTTGCGTGCCGTTAGTACCAAGCGAAACCCGCGCTCCGCCGCGAGCTGTGCCGTCGCGGCTCCAATGCCTGTCGAGGCTCCAGTAATCAGCAGCACGCGCCCGTCACTCATCGTCCCCTCCTCACTCGATCACGATGCGTGGGGCCGCACGTCCGCCGACGGCCTCGCTCTCCAGTCGCTCCCAAGCCCGGACCGCAATCCCGCGATAGGCTTGCGCATTCGGGCTGTCGGGGGTGATGGCGACGATCGGCTGGCCGGCATCGGATTTCTCTCGGATCTCCATGTGCAGCGGCACTTCACCGAGGAACGGAACGCCCAATTTGCCCGCTTCAATGCGCGCGCCGCCGTGTCCGAATATTTCCGAGCGCTCGCCGCAGCTCGGGCAGACAAAATAGCTCATGTTCTCGACAATCCCGAGCACCGGCACGTCCACTTGGCGGAACATGTTGAGCCCCTTGCGCGCGTCGATGAGTGCCAAGTCTTGCGGCGTCGATACGATGATTGCACCGGAGAGCGGCACTTGCTGCGCCATGGTGAGCTGCGCGTCACCCGTTCCCGGCGGCATGTCGACCACCAACACATCGAGTTCGCCCCAAAGCACTTCACGCAGCATCTGCGTCAGCGCCGACATCACCATCGGTCCGCGCCAGATGACAGGCGTTCCCTCGTCGACGAGAAAGCCCATCGACATCACTTTGAGCCCATAGCCCTCGAGCGGCCTCAAGATATTGCCTTGCACCGGCTGCGGCCGCCCGGTGATCCCGAGTAGGCGCGGCATTGACGGGCCGTAGATGTCCGCGTCCAATATGCCGGTTGTTAGACCGTTTGCTTGAAAGCCGAGCGCCAGGTTGACCGAGGTCGTTGATTTGCCGACCCCGCCCTTGCCCGAGGCGACGGCGATGATGTGCTTGACGCCCGGTACACCGGCTTTTTGCGTGCGAGGCTGCTGCCCGTTCCCCCCCATCGGTGGTGGTGAAGGCGGTGTCGGTCTCGGTACGGATGTTTGCATCGGTGCCGGTGGCGACTGGCCCGGATCGCGTTCTGCTGTCAGAACCGCGCTCGCCTGATCGACGCCATCGAGATCGCCAACCACGCGCTCGGCCGCCTGTCGCAATGGTTCCAGTTCCTCGGCGCGATCGGCCGCCACCGTGATCGAGAAGTAGACCTTTCGGTTGGCGAGCACGACTTCCGATACCAGCCCGAGATCAACGATGTTGTCATCCAGGTCTGGACCTTTGACGCGCCTGAGCGCGTTGATGATGTCGTCCTTGGTGATGGGACTGCTCATAGGCTCACTAACGTTTGATAATCGAGGGGATTTGCCATCTCGGCTGAACTGTAGTGGATGATTGGCGCGGGTCAAGCAAGCCTGGTCCGCATTTCTTGTCTCCACGGCCATCGTCATCGCCTCGCACAGGCTGGCGCTTGCGAACACGCCAAGCCCTCACGATGTATTGTTTGGTTCTGGCAACAAAGCCGGTCATGCTAGACTGACGTACCCGCATCGCGAAACCGCTTGAAACGTTCTTCAGAGGCCGAATGTGAAAGAGTTTGAGATCCGTCCCAATCCTGACGATCCGGACTTGTCGGTGTCTGTCGAAGGTATTGATCACGAAGGCAAGTCGGTCGAGACGTCTGTCGTCACCGAGCGCCCCCTGACGTTGTACCTGAACGCTCAGGAAATCGTCACCTTGATGACCATCGGTGATCACCCCGATCTACTCGCCGTCGGCTACCTTCTCAATCAAAATATGCTCCAACCGGACGATGAGATCACCGCAGTCGATCATGAGCCCGATATCGAGACCATTGTGGTGCGCACGAAGCGCAAGACGGACTACGAGGAAAAGCTAAAGAAGAAGACGCAAACTTCGGGCTGCGCTCAAGGCACTGTGTTTGGTGACCTGATGGAGGTGTTCGACGATGTCAAGCTGAACCCGAACGCAATCTTGAAGACGTCCTGGCTCTATGCTCTCTCCAAGAAGATCAACACCGCTCCAAGCCTCTATTTGCGGGCCGGGGCCATCCACGGATGCGTTCTTTGCGAGGCCGACCGCCCACTTGTCTATGTCGAGGACGTCGGCCGCCACAACGCCGTCGACAAAATCGCCGGCTATATGTTCTTGAACGACGTCAGGCCGGACGACAAAATATTCTACACCACCGGCCGCCTCACCAGCGAAATGGTGATCAAGACGGTCAAGATGGGCATTCCCATCCTCTTGTCGCGATCGGGCTTTACCGCTTGGGGCGTCGATCTTGCGCGCCGCGCCGGCCTCACCTTGGTCGGTCGTGCCCGCGGCAAGCGCTTCGTTGCCCTTTCAGGCGCCGAACGGTTGATTTTCGATACAGACAGCCAGACGGTGACCGACGAGCATGCAAGGCACGCCCGCAAAGGTGGCCTGCCGGAGGCGGCAGAATGAGGCTTTCTGTTAAGCGGCTGCCCGGTTGCCTCGCGGCCAAGCTTGTCACGTAGCGACAGCGCCATGGCCAGTTCACTTGACATGACAGGAGTTCTCCTCGCCGGCGGCAAGTCGCGGCGCATGGGCGGCGGCGACAAGTGTCTGCAGGTGCTAGGTGAGAGGACCATGCTCGCCCAAGTCATTGCCCGGCTCGGGCCGCAGGTTGCACGCCTTGTCATTAACGCAAATGGCCCCCCCGAACGGTTTACCGAATACGGCTTGCCCGTCACCGCCGACCTCATCCAAGGCTTTGCCGGTCCTCTGGCGGGCGTGCTGACAGGAATGCGTTGGTCGATCGAGCATGCCTCGCAAGCGCTGGCCATCATCACCATCCCGACCGATGCGCCCTTCTTGCCCATGAACCTCGCCGAGCGGCTGATCGACGCATCGGACGGGGTCCCACATCGCATCGTGCTCGCCAAATCCGACGGCCGCACCCATCCCGTCGTTGGCCTCTGGCCGGTCGCCCTCGCAAACGATCTGGACGCCGCTCTTAAAGCCGGGGTGCGCAAGGTGCTGGACTGGACAGATCGACATGATACCGTCCACGCGGCGTTTCCATTTGAGCGCATTGGTGGCGAGGACCTTGATCCGTTTTTCAACGCCAACCGGCCCGAGGAACTGGAACGGGCGCGCGTTATCGTGAGTAGGCAGGTCGAATGTTGAAGTCTGTGTCCGCCAATACCCCCCTTATTGCCATTGTGGGTTGGAAAAACTCCGGCAAGACCACACTCACGGTCCGCCTGGTGGAGGAATTTACAAAGCGCGGCGTCCGCGTGGCCACGGTAAAGCACGCCCACCACGTGGTTCGGCTCGATGACGATGATACCGACAGCGCCCGCCACCGCGCCGCGGGTGCTCGCGAGGTGGCCATCGTCTCGCGGCATCGCTGGGGGGTCATCGGTGAGTTGCGTGGATCCCCCGAACCTGATCTCGAGGACATTATTGCCAAGCTATCGCCGTGCGATTTGATCATCGTCGAGGGTTACAAATGGAAACCGATCCCGAAGATCGAGGCCCGCCGCCGCGATTGTCTGAGAGACAAACCCATTGCCGACACCGACATGATGGTGTTTGCCATCGCCGCCGATCACATGATTGAAAGTGATCACCGTCCCTGGTTCGATCTCGACGACATTCCCGCCATCGCCGATTTTATCGAGGAAACCGTTGGCCCCGTCGAAAGGAACGCAAATCGCGGGCGGGACGACACCGATCGACCCGTCGAAAAGTTGCGGAGACGCGTTTGAAGTCGGCAATCCCATACCCAGTCATGCGGTTCGCGGCGATTGTCAGCTTACTGATTGCCGGTTTTTTTCTTTTACCACGGAGTTTTGCCGGCGACGAGCCGCAAGTTCCCGTCGGCATCGGCGGTGATGGCGTCGTCGTCGCCCTTTTCGATACTGGCGTCAATTATACTCTGCCGGAGATTGCCAATCGTCTGGCCCGCGATGGCGAGGGTTTGATCATCGGCTTCGATTTTCACGACGACGATTTCCAACCCTTTGATGCTTTGCCCGGCGATACCCGTTCTGAGCCCCGTCGCCACGGAACCACGGTTGCCAGCATTCTTCTCCGTGAAGCGCCCGGCGCGCGCCTCGCGCCCTACCGCTTCAAGGCAGGCGACCCGGTTTCGTTTGCGCGGATGGTGGCGCACGCCGCCCTTGGACCGACGCGCATCGTCTGCATGTCGCTCGGGGGGCGAAAGCGTGAGGATTGGGAGCTGTTTCACCAGGCCGTCGAAGCCAATCCGCAAATCCTGTTCGTCGTCTCCGCGGGCAACGATGGTGCAAACGTCGATGATCGCCCGCTTTATCCGCCGTCTTTTGGCCTGGCGAACATTTTGGTGGTCGCGGCGACCGACACTTTTGGCCGCTTCATGGCGGATGCCAATTGGGGGCCCGAGACCGTTGACATCTCGGCCCCGGCCGAGCGCATCCAAGCGCTTGATTTCTCAGGCGCCCTGTCGCGTGCCTCTGGCTCCAGCTTTGCCGCGCCACGCATCGCAGCGCTCGCGGCCCGCATTCTGCAGTCGAACGAAAATCTCGACACGGCGGCGCTGAAAGCCCGTGTGCTGGCTCTCGCTGGTCCGAATCCGAGTGAGCGCAAACGGCGCACCAAGCATGGTTGGATCGCGGATCCGGCGACGGTCGCCTTTACTGACTAACCCGTCTGCGCTGACCGCCCTATTGCTTTCTGGGCGCTTGCCTTTGTGGTTGGCTCTTGCTCTCCAAGAACCTCTTTGCCGCCGGCAGGGCGCGCGGGTTGTGCGCTTTGATCAGCTTTAGAGCATCCTTGGTCAAGCGATCATCCCCGGTAAACTTGCCCACTTGAACGGCATATCGGTGGACCATTGGATCGCCTGGAATTGCGCTCATCAGGAAGCGCAGGTGCTCGCGCTCCTGCTCGTAGGCCCGCACCATGTGCAACGAGACCACCAGCCCGAGGCGGGAGTTGATGGCGTGGGGATCGCGGTCGAGTGCCTTTTCAAAAAAAACGATCGAGCCTGCGACGTCGCCATTCCGTCCGAGCGTTTGGGCTGCCAGATCAATGAGTTGACGATTGCCGGTGTTCTTGCAGGCTGACGCCAGTTCCTCCAGCACTGTGGTTTTGACACGCGTGTGCGGTGGCCGAGCCTGCTCCAACAACTCCATACATGCGCGGTAAGCCTGTCCTATGAGCCGGCCCCGCTTTTCATACAATTCGCCACTGTTCGCGCGAAGCTTGGCAATCTCGGTGGCCGGTATGGCCTCGAATCGCCCCTCCCCGCCGGAGGCGGCAATCCCCACCAAGCGCCCCGTGTCGTCGACCAGCGCGCCGCCGCTATTGCCTGGCTGGGTATGGGCGGTGTGGTGAAGACGGGCAAATGGGCGTTTTGGGGCAGGCTCGATTATGAGCCGACCCGGCGAATAGACCCGAACTCCGCGTGTCGACAGATCATATCCGACGGTAAATAGATCACCACGCACGAAAACGTCGGCCAAAGGCAAAACCGGGCCTTGCGGCAATTGGGCCTCCAGGAGCACCAAATCACCCTCGTAAGACGACGCAAGCACCCTTGCATCAATATTTGAGCCGTCAGGCATATGCAACTTGGCCAACTGCTCATCGACGACGAGATGCCGACTCGTAACAAGCAGATTTGGGCCAATTCGAACGGCACTGCCATAAGGATTGAAACTTGAGATCCGAAACACGGCATCTCGTGCTGTGCACACCTTCAGTGGCGCTGAGCACGGTTCCTTGGCCAGGGCCGTTCCGTGCCAAATTGCCAGTCCAATGCATAAGATAGTGAGCTGATGCACGCGTGACAGACGGCCTCGCTTGGGGCTAGGTTCAACCTGGCCGGGAAAAGCCACGAAGGAATGAGCCATGGACGATGAAAACCGCAGGTCGCGACGCGCGGCAGCGAAAGACGGCCACCTTGATACGCCAGCCTTCCTGCGAGCCGCGGATAAGTTCATCGACCTAGCGAACCGCGAAAACAAAACCATTTTGGCGACTGAACTCCACATGGCATTCCTCTTTGCCTCGGCCAGGTACAGTGCATTCGTGGCAAAAGTTATCCAGGACGTCGACGATCATGAGAGCTTTGTGGCGCACATGACCAAGCAGTATCAGGAAATGTTGCGCCAGCATTTGGCTGACGAGAGTATCGAACCGTCAGGCGAGGGATGAATTCAGTTGGATCATGCCGGATCTAGATCGCCGTCGTCGAAATCGTCATCCGCAACTCGTTTCACGTTGTCCACGTGGTTTGCCTCATCTTCCGCAGGCTCGGCAACAATCTCATCACCGTCTTCCGCAGTACCGTCCGGGGCC
>JAUVMS010000131.1 GCA_030600135.1 Hyphomicrobiales bacterium
CGCCGGCGATCGCGCGCTCGCCGCCGGTGGCGACGTTCGCGCGCTCTACGACAGCCACACCGAGGGCCCGGAATTCCATCAAACATTCTGGCGCGAGGAATATGTCCTCGATGCCTGCATCGCGCGCTATCCAAAGCCCTTCATCGCGGCGATGGACGGTATTGTCATGGGCGGCGGCATCGGCGTCTCGGCACATGCCAGCTATCGCATCGTCACCGAGCGATCGCGTTTGGCGATGCCGGAAACGGGTATCGGGCTGATCCCCGATGTCGGCGGCACATTTTTGCTGTCGCGTGCGCCGGGCGAAACGGGAACTTATTTGGGCCTCACCGGCCACCCGATGAACGCGGGCGACGCCATTTTTGCAAAGTTTGCTGACTATTATGTTCCATCGGACGAGCTGCCAGCAGTGCTGTCGCGTATTGCCGAGGAAGGGGTGTCGGAACTCACGACGCTTCTGAGCAATGCTGCCAAGGTGCCGCTCGTTCCCGGCCTGGAGACACGGCAGGATATCATTGATGGCACCTTTCGTTTTGACAGCGTCGAGCGGATCTTCGACGCACTCGAGCGCAACGAAAACGATTGGGCCGAAGAGACGCTGGAAGGCTTGGTCAAGCGCTCGCCGACCAGTCTCAAGGCAACCCTTGCCGCGGTCCGACGGGCACGCACGATATGCTCGCTGGAAGAGGCTCTCAACTGGGAGTATCGCTACGTCTGCCGGCTCTTTGAGTGCGGTGAATTTCTGGAAGGCATTCGCGCGCTCGTGGTCGATAAGGACCGTGCGCCAAAGTGGACTCCGGCATCGCTGCAAGGTGTGAGCGACGATATGGTGCGCCAGCTCTCGGCGCCGATGGACACTGAACTCGGGCTACCGGTCCCAGCAAGAGATTGATCGGCAGGCTCTCGGGCATCGCGACGACAAGCGACAAGACCTAGGGGAGAAAATTCGATATGGCGAACATTGGCTTCATCGGACTAGGCAACATGGGACTGCCCATGGCAGGAAACCTGGTCAAGGCCGGCCATGTCGTGGCGGGCTTCGATATCGTTGCCGCAAATCTCGAGGCAGCAGGCGGTCGCGGCGTCAAGACCGAAGCCTCGGTCGAGGCCGTCGCAAGCGGGCGTGACGTGGTTATCACCATGTTGCCCTCCGGCAAGGAAACACTGCATGTCTATGGCGAGACGGGCGCCTTGGGCGCGGCGCAATCCGGCACGGTGTTCGTCGATTGCTCGACGATCGATGTCGCCTCCGCCCGCAAGGCCCATGAACTGGCTGCGGCCGCAGGAAAGCGATCGCTCGATTCGCCCGTTTCCGGTGGCGTCAGTGGCGCCGAGGCCGCCACGCTGACGCTCATGGCGGGCGGTAGCGCCGAGGCGTTCGATGCGGCCGAGCCCATACTAAACAGCGTCGGCAAGAAGGTGGTTCACTGCGGTGACGCTGGCGCCGGCCAGGCGGCCAAGATCTGCAACAACATGATCCTCGGCATCTCCATGATCGGCGTATCCGAGGCCTTCGTGCTCGCCGAAAAGCTCGGACTCAGCCATCAGGCCCTGTTCGATGTGGCCTCGACCTCGTCGGGGCAATGCTGGTCGTTGACGACGTATTGTCCGGTGCCCGGAATGGTCGAGACAAGCCCGGCCAACAACGACTACAAACCGGGGTTTGCAGCCGCTCTCATGCTCAAGGACCTCAAGCTCGCCCAAGAAGCGGCAAAGGCGGGCGGCGCGGCTACCGCGCTCGGAGCGCACGCGTGTGAGACCTATGAAAAATTCGCGGATGCCGGTCATGGCGGTGACGATTTCTCCGGCATCGTAAATTTCGTGCGTGAGAAATCAGGGACGGGATAAATCTCCCGCCGAGCCGATGGGGCACTCAGATGAATTCATCAAAGCCGTCGATCCTCATCGTCGGCGCAGGTCCGGTCGGTTTGACGGCCGCGCTCGAGTTGGAGCGTCGCGGATTTTCGCCACGCATCATCGACTGCGCCGAAGGTCCGGCGGGTGAAAGTCGCGCGCTCGGTATTCATGCGCGAACACTCAAAATTCTCGAGCCATCAGGCATGACGGAGCGGCTCCTTGCCGTTGGCAACAAGGTGACGCGGTTCCGATTCATGGAGCAGGCCGAAACGCTCGGCACGCTCGACATGAGCAAGTTGGATGACCGCTTCGCGTATGTTCTCGTCGTGCCACAAGCCGAGACAGAACAGCTTCTCATTAACGCTTTGGCTGAGCGCGGCGTCGCGGTTGAATGGAACACCTCGTTCGTGAGCAGCAAACTTGATGGCACGAAAATCCATGCGCAAATCGCGAGCAGCGGTGAGCAAGAGGAGAGCTTTAGCGCCGACGTTCTCATCGGAGCCGACGGCTCCCATAGCGCCGTTCGAAAGGCCGCCGGTATTGCCTTTGATGGTGAAGGGTTCCCAGCTGAGTTCGGCCTCGCCGATGTGCGCCATCGCGATCCGATTCCGTTGGACGAGGCCTGTGCACGGTTTCTCGAGGATGTGACGCTGGCGCGCTTCCCGATGGGCCCACACGTTTGTCGCTATGTCGGTACGCGGGAGGATATCCTCAAGCTCCTGCCTGGCGAAAATCCCATCGAAGAGGTGCTTTGGGAATCCAACTTTCATATCAGCTTCCGCCATGTGGCGCGTTATCAAGAGGGGCAGGTGTTTTTGGCTGGCGACGCGGCACACGTCCATTCGCCGGTCGGGGGGCGGGGCATGAATCTCGGCATCGAGGATGCGGCGTGGCTCGCATGGCTCATCGAGACCGGGCAGACAGAGCGCTACACGAGCGACCGCTTGCCCGTGGCGCACGAGGTAATCCGCTTCACAAAGATGCAAACGAAACAGTTGCTGGCGCGCGGTCCGGCCGCGAATTTCGTGCGGCGGCACGTTGCGCCAATGATGTTGAAGGTGCCGGCCATTCAACGCGCGGCAGTTCGGCGGCTCACAGGCCGCGATACGCCTTATCCTCCCTGGCTCACGAACAATTGACCCGAGTCGCGGTAGAGTTTCCTGGTCCGCCAATGAGCTTTTACGCTGCGGGGCTTGTGGTGGATTGCTCTACGTACGATCTTTGGCATCGACGACCTTCCGTGATTGAGAGGCCTTGTGATGAACGACGCGGCAACGTCGCCTGAGACCGCCATCAAGGCATATGTCTTCGACGCCTATGGAACACTCTTTGACGTACATTCGGCTGCAGGTCGCCTACAGCATGAAATCGGGCCATGTGCCGACCAGCTCTCAAACATCTGGCGCACCAAGCAACTCTTGTACACTTGGATTCGCAGCATGATAGGGCGCCACAAGCCCTTCCATGAGATCACGGCGGAGGCGCTGGACTTCGCGATCGAAAGCGTGGGAGGTGTTCCCGAGGGTACGCGCAACGGGTTGCTCAATGCCTATATGACGCTCGATGCCTATCCAGAGGTACGAGACGTGTTGGGCTCGCTCAAGCGGAGCGGCGCACGACTGGCAGTGTTGTCGAACGGCAGTCCGATGATGCTGGAGGCGGCAGTGCGGTCGGCGGGGATTGCCGACGTCCTGGACGACGTTTTTTCGATCGAGCAGGTTGGGATCTATAAGCCTGATCCGCGGGTCTATGCGTTGGTGACCGATGCCTATGGCTGTTTGCCGGCAGAGGTGTCGTTTCAGTCGTCCAATCGCTGGGATATCGCGGGCGCCAAGGCCTTTGGATTTCACACGCTGTGGATCAATCGCTTTGATCAACCCGATGAATTGAAGGACATGGCGCCGGACCGCGTGGTCGCGTCGCTCGATCCGTTACTCGAGCGGGTCACTTAGGGGGAACTCAAAGCAAGACATGAAACAGGCGGCCGATTGGCCGCCCTTCGTTATGTTCGATCCCGCTGACTTGGCGCGGTGACGCCAAGCCTCAGTTGTTGGAGAAACCGAGCGTGCCGCTGCCCGCGACCTGTGTGCTGGAGGAGGAAATCGATGCGGCCCTATAGCGCTTATAGGTTGCCGTGACCTTCATGCCGACGCGGGCATATCTGTAAAGTTCCGCGACATGGTTGTTGTGCATGCGAATGCAGCCCTTCGACACATTTTGGCCGATTGTCCAGGGCGCGTCGGTGCCGTGGATGCGGTAGAGCGTGCTGCCAAGGTAAATCGCACGCTTGCCGAGCGGGTTGCGTGGATGACCGCCAGGCACGTAAGCAGGAAGTCGCGGATTTTCGCGGCGCATCTGCGGTGTTGGTGTCCAAGGCGGGTTGACACGTTTCATCGAGACGTATTGAACGCCCGACCAGCGGCTTTGCGGCCGGGGGACGGCGATTGGGTATGAAATGGCCTGACCGCGGCGGTTTATGTAGTAGAGCCGACGGTCGCCAAAGCTGACGATGATTTGGCGTGGTGCGTATTTCTTGGAAAACCTGACCACGTCGCGCGATCCACCACCACCGCCGAAGAACGAGAACAAGCCTTGTGCTTGGGCCCTGGTCGGTGAGAACGCGGTAACGAGTGCCAATGTGCCGAGAACAAGGGCTACGTGTGGCAAAATCCTTTGGCGGACCATCTGTCACTCCCAATGGTGGTGTCGCTTCAGCTCGTAGTTTGTATCTTGTACGCCATTATTTCGTTGCCTAGGTGAACAAATCCTGAATTTGCGGCTCAAGTCCTACTAAATAAAGCGATTTCCGCTCGGCGAGATGTGTCCACGATCTCTGGCGTCGGTCGTTTCACGTCTTTCAGATCCGTTGGAGCCAGTTGGTCTCAAGATCAGCTTTCGGTGTCAAAACCACACCAGGTGGCGGGCGTTCGAGATAAAGAGTTTTACGTTCGTTGCGGTTTCTTGCAACCCAGCAAACCGGGCAATCGCCCCGATTTTGATTGTTGCAGCCCAGATTTGGGCCGGGTGTGGGAATTCAGCCACAAAATTGTCTTGGTCGTGGTTGGCTGGCTGGTGTGTTGATCTATTCCAGCAACATGCTGCAATAGCTTATGTTTTGGCGATTTTGCGAATGAACTACAGAGCAATTTTGGGTTGGTTTTGGCAAAGTTGTTCTGAATCTTAGCATATGGTGTGTGGGTAGGATGTGAATTGGTCATGTTTTCTTTTTGTTCTATTTTTGCTTGACGGAAGCGACTTTTCTTAATATAAGAACAAACAGCGAACAAACGGCGTGGCAGTGCGGCTCAGCACTGCTAATCCTCTGAAGCCATGGGACATTCTCCCAATGGTTTCGTCGTCCATCAAGGCGCGGAAGTGTCAGTAATTCTGTGTCTTAGGCATAACCAGTGATGATGTGCGAGAGCGTTTTCCCGTGGGCAATCGGTTTGCAGAGCGTCCCCCCCTTGTTGCGCGTCGCCCGCGGGTCTCGCAGTCCCTCGCATCCGCCTCGGATGCAGTGTCCATGGGGTGCGTGTTTGACCCGGAGCATGCCTCTCTTGTCGAGTATGCGTATGCCCCAGAGTACCAATCAGTAGGTGGAGTGGAGGCGCGAAAGGCCCTCCTCGATGATTTGCGTACCCGGGTTTCGGCGGTCTTGGATCGCTCACCCGGGGACCATCCCGCGCCGACCCC
The DNA here is from genome assembly GCA_030600135.1 of Hyphomicrobiales bacterium. Classification (GTDB taxonomy): domain Bacteria; phylum Pseudomonadota; class Alphaproteobacteria; order Rhizobiales; family JAUVMS01; genus JAUVMS01. The sequence goes on from JAUVMS010000131.1 coordinate 5,551, forward strand.
CGCATTATGGCCAGGATGGCCTCCCTCCACCTGCTCCTTCTCATCTCGTTGTTTTGCCGAGACGGTTCGTAATGGGGCTGTCGGCTCTTCCTTGCCATCCTTGCCGCTCGATGGCGAAGCGACCCAACAGGGCTGCCGCCTCGCTTTCGAGGGCTCCGAGCAATGGTCGTTCGGGATCGATGAGATCGATGAGCGGCTGGCTCGGGGAGGGCTCGATCCCGGTGGGGTGCATGAGATCAAGCCGAGCCTTTACGGCGATACGATCGCAGCGCTCGGGTTCGCGTTTGCGCTGGTGATCCGACGGTTGCAGACGCCGTCGGCCGGCCCGGTGCTGTGGTGTGGTTTGGAGCGGGAAAGCCTCGAAGTGGGGCTGCCGCATGGGCCCGGGCTTTTGCGCCATGGCCTGGCCCCTTCAAGGCTGGTGATGGTGCAGGCGATGCGGGTGCGGGAGGTGCTTTGGGCGATGGAGGAGGGGCTCAAGGCGGGCTCGCTTGCGGCTGTTCTCGGGGTGCTTCCCACAGCCGATCTGACGTCGGCGCGCCGGCTCTCGCTTGCAGCGCAAAAGGGGGGAACGCCGTGTCTCGTGGTGACGAGCCATGAGGCGCCGGCGCTGGGTGCCACGATGACGCGCTGGCGTGTTGCGCGGGCTCAGAGCACAGCCCATCCGTTCGATCCGAGGGCGCCGGGCTTGGTGCGCTGGCGGGTGACGCTCGAGCGGATGCGCCATGGTGCTGGCGGGGATGGACGGTCATGGATGTTGGAGTGGTGCGATGAGGCGTTTTGTTTCCGTTTGGTTGCCCCATTGGCCGATGGAGCGGCTCAGGCGCGCGCGCGCCGGCGCGGTACCGGGTGATCAACCGTTTGCTCTGGTGCAGCAGCAAGAGGGCGCGCTCGTCATCACGGCGGTCAACCAAGAGGCCGCCCGGCAAGGGGTGCGAGCAGGCGCGCGCCTTGCCGATGCGCGGGCCTGCATCCCCTTACTTCTGAGCGCCCCGAGCGAGCTGGAGGCCGATCGCGAAGCGCTTCATCGCCTTGCGCTTTGGTGTGGGCGCTATGGTCCACGGCTCAATCTCGATGGCGACGACGGGCTCTGGATCGATGTCACGGGCGTGTCCCATTTGTTTGGCGGCGAGGCCGCGCTTTTGCAGGATTTGGTTCGCCGGCTTGGCGATTTCGGGGTGAGTGCTTCGCTTGGGCTCGGCGATACGCTGGGGGCGGCGTGGGCGCTTGCACGCTATCAGAGCGCTGCCAGTGCCAGTGCTGGGGCCAGTGCTGGTGCTGAGGCCAGAGACAATGGTGCCGGGCAGGACGCACAAGGCCAGGGGGTGCATGATCGGGGAGCCTTTCGGCAAAAAATCGCGCCCGCGGGCGAAACCCGTGGCGCGCTTGCGCACTTGCCGGTCGAAGGATTGCGTCTCGAGGTGAAAACGTTGCGGCTCTTGCGCCGCCTCGGGTTGCGGCGCATCGGTCAGCTCTACGATTTGCCACGGGTGAGCCTCAAGCGGCGCTTTCCATCGCGTGAGGTGAGCGAGGCGGTGTTGCGGCGGCTCGATCAAATGCTCGGGGTTTTGCCCGAGCCGGGCAAGCCGCTCATGCCCGTGCCGAGGTTCCTTGCTCGGCAAATGTTTTCAGAGCCGTTGATCACCTCGGACGGGCTCGAGGTGGTGCTCGAGGTATTGGCGCAGCAACTTTGCGCAAAGCTCGCGCGGGCCCACAGCGGTGCGCTTCGCGCCGTGCTCGCGCTTTATCGCACGGACGCGCAGGCGATTTGCATCGAGATCGGGCTCAGCGTGGCGAGCCGGACACCAAGCCACTTCCTGCAGCTTTTCAAGGCCAAGCTCGACGGGGTCGATGTCGGCTTCGGCATCGATGCGATAAGCCTCGGGGCGCTCGCCGTGGAAAAGCTCGCGCCGGCGCAGGCCGGGTTGGAGGAGCGGGCGGATCGGACCGCGCCCGACGAGCTTGTCGACCGTCTCGTCAATCGCCTCGGCCGGTTTCGCGTGTTCGGCCTGAGGCCGCAGCAAAGCCATCTACCGGAACGCTCGGCAAGGCGCGGCCGGGCACTCGGCGAAAATGACGACTGGGTGGAAGCCAGGCAGGCTCTGCCCGATCGCCCACTGCCTCTCCTGCTTTTGCCGCGGCCCGAGCCCATTGCCGTCATCGCCGAGGTTCCAGAGGGCCCGCCGCAGCGGTTTCGCTGGCGCCGCTGCCTGCGCCGGATCGTTCGTGCCGAGGGGCCTGAGCGGATCGCCCCCGAGTGGTGGACTTGCCTGGAAAATCGCGATGGGGCGGCGCGCGACTACTACCGGATCGAAGACGAGGAAGGATCGCGGTTTTGGGTTTTTCGGGAGGGAAAATACGGCAGTGAAATTTTGGAGGGCGGCATGCACGAGGGACCGCAATGGTATCTGCATGGCTTTTTCGCGTGACGTTTTTTGTCGCTCATGAGTCTATTTCGCTCGCGGCTATTCCTCGTTGCGCTCGGGCCTGCGCGGGCGCGGCGCTAGGCGCCGACGGCCGGTCGGCCTTGCCTCGCTGCGCGGGTCTATACCGCTCACGCCAGATGGGCCTTGCCCATGGCTCCGCGTGGGCGGCGCTAAGCGCCGGCGCGCAGTCGCGCTTGCCTCGCTACGCTCGGGGCCAAAGCGAGACGGTGGGGAAATCGCGGAGGAGCGCAGCGACGACTAGCGCCATTGAGGCGCGCAGCCTGCGTGGCGCCAAGGGCCGAAGGCCCTGAACGCAAAGTTTTAGAAATGCC
>JAUVMS010000455.1 GCA_030600135.1 Hyphomicrobiales bacterium
GAAAACAAATCAGGCCTTGTGACCCAAGGGACACAGCTGTGGCTTCACGATATGTTAAGGTTTCTCACCTGATGCTTGTCATCGTGTGCTTGGGGCACCGCGTATGAAATTGGTCATTTGGCGAATGAATAGCAAGCAGTTGTACCGCGTTGGGCTTGTCATCGCCGCCGCGACTGTTGCGGCGTCGTGCAGCCAAGAGATACCGCCGCATTTGCGGCCGCTCTCCAAGGAGGCCATGCACCTTCTGGGAACGAAGGGCATGTCGCCGAGAAACGACATATTTGTTAGGATTTTCAAGACAGAATCCGAGCTTGAAGTTTGGAAACGCCGCGACGATGGCTACTTCCATCACTTCAAGACCTATCCGATATGCAATTGGTCGGGCAAGCTTGGACCGAAGTTCAAGCAGGGCGACAAGCAGAGCCCAGAGGGCTTTTACACGGTCTCCCGCGGCCAGATGAACCCCAAGAGCAGCTTCCATTTGTCATTCAACTTGGGCTTCCCGAACGCTTACGATCGCGCACTCGGTCGCACCGGCGATTTCCTCATGGTTCACGGCGATTGTCGCTCGGCGGGCTGCTATGCCATGACCGACGCGTTGGTCGAGGAGATTTATGCCTTGGCGCGAGAGGCCTTCGATGGCGGCCAACGCAAGTTTCAAGTTCATTCTTTCCCGTTTCGCATGACGGCTGAGAACATGAAGCGCCACCGGCGCCACGGTGCCTACAACTTTTGGCGCCAACTCAAAGAGGGCTATGACTACTTCGAAGTGGCCCGCAAACTGCCGACGATTCAGATGTGTGGTCAACGCTACCTGGTGAACACGCGCTTCGTGGCCGGCGCAAGAAAGCTCGATGCTGCGGCTCCCTGTCCGCCCTACATCAAGCTGCCCGTGGAGCGCTATACGCCGCCGGAGAACCAGGAGTTGGCCGAGCACGTTGTTGTACCAGGCCGCAAAGTGCGCAACCTGGCCCGCGAGCAGTCAACGAGCGAGAAAGTCCGCTACGCCAAGCGGCCCCTCAACACGCGGCCCGCTGAGACGCGGCTTGGTTTGACCCGCGCCCAGTCGCCCTGGTTTCGACTAGGCTCCGACGGTAGGTCTGCAACCTCGGCATTCAAGCAATAACTCTCGCATAATAAGCAGTCTGCTGCATTTTTCGCTCCCGTGGCGATTGACCCGCTCCTAATAGGCCTTAGGATTGCCATGGGGCTGTTGCATTCTGCCACTGACGAGCGGGAGATTGCTGCATGGATCGCCAACGGTTCCTCATGCCAGGTTTGGTCATTCTGGCCGCGATCGTTTCGATCGGCCTGGTGCAATTTGGACCAACCATTCACCGTACCGCCGACGATGCCTTGACCGGGCTCGAGCGTGCCGAGCGCGAACTGCGTTGGCGACTCGGTCTGCCCCAGCCCGGCACACCGGATTTGGAGCGCCTCGATGCCCGCCTTGCCGACGCCGGACTAACCCATGGCGCCGCCATCCTCGTGCGCATCTTCAAGAAGGAGTCGGAACTCGAGCTTTGGATGAAAAAGGGCGAACGCTTCACCCGCTTTGCCACCTACCCGATTTGCCGGTGGTCGGGCACCATCGGTCCCAAGCTCAAGGAAGGCGACCGACAAAGCCCTGAGGGATTTTACACGGTTTCGCGCCGCCAACTCAATCCCAACAGCCGCTGGCACCGCTCGTTCAATGTTGGCTTCCCAAACATTTTTGATCGCTCGCACCGACGTACTGGCTCGTTCATTATGGTCCACGGCGGCTGCTCCTCGGTTGGCTGTTTCGCCGTCACCAATCCGGTTGTCGACGAGCTATGGCGGTTGGTGAACGAGGCCTTCGCGGGCGGACAAAAGCGTTTTCAAGTCCACGTTTTTCCGTTCCGTATGTCGGATTGGAATCTGGCGCTCCATAACGGTGAGTCCTGGCATCCATTTTGGCGAGATCTCAAGTCCGGCTATGATCGCTTCATGCAAACCGCGATCCCCCCGCGCATCAGCGTTTGCAACAAGCGCTATGTCGTGCGGGCGGGCGAACCTGGTGCGATCGGCAGCGATCTGATCGAGGAGCGCTGCGAGCCCAATCTGGCGAGCAATAGCTAACTCGCATTCAGTTTATTCAGTCTACGGTCGATTGGTTTCCTCGAAACCGCAATTGTGCTTCCATGGTAGCCACTTACGGCCTTGTTTTTGACGTCAAATGAAATCATTGGGGCGATAGCTGAGTAACCAGGGGCGGCACCACACCATGACGATCGGTCCGAGCCAATTGCCGAAAAAGCGTCACGTAATGGCGTGTGCGGCGGGCCTCTCTCTGTTGATCTCCACGGGGCCTGCGGAGGCCAACAAGCTGCAAACTGCCGCGTCTAGGCTCGCCAAGTCTGAGACAAAGGCCGAGTCAATCGCCAAGCAACGCAGTGGTCGCAAAGCTCAGCCCCGCTCGAGTGCTGAAGCAGACCTTGCAGCTCGATTGCAAGCTGCCGGTCTGCGGCTCGGCGCGCCCGCATTCCTCCGCGTCTTCAAAACAGAGGCCGAACTTGAACTCTGGCTCGAGGCTGACGGCCGCTATCGTCGCTTCAATACCTACCGCATTTGCAAAATGTCTGGCGTGATCGGTCCGAAACTTGCCGAAGGCGACCGCCAAAGCCCGGAAGGTTTTTACACCATCGCCCGTTGGCAGCTGCGCCCACGTTCGCGAAACCATCGTGCGATCGATGTCGGCTATCCCAATGCCCATGATTTATCGCTCGGCCGGACGGGGTCGTACATTCAAATCCATGGCGGCTGTGGCTCGATCGGTTGCTTTGCCATGACCGATAAGGCAATCGATGAAATCTATGACATCGTCGATGCCGCCTTTGAGGGCAGCCAAAAGCGTGTTGGCGTGCACATTTTTCCGTTTCGCATGGCCGACCGCACGCTGAGAAGAAACAAAAAGAGCAAATGGTTCGGCTTTTGGCGTCGCCTACAGCTTGCACACGACCAGTTCGAACGCACCCATCGACCACCAGACGTCCAGGTCTGCGGCAATGAGTACATGATAGGTCGTCTGTCACCGACGGACACCGCTATTCGGTGCGTGCCTGTTTGGCATGGCATGGTCCCCGGCAAGATCGCCAAACGGGCGACAGGCAAGACTGCACGGCCTCGAATCAAGGTACGTTGCAACCTCCGTCGACCAAGTTGCAAGAGGTGGCTGGCATTGGCGAAACGGCGATTGCGGCGCAAATCGGCGTCAAAAGCCGCCAGACGCGTTGCGCGCAATAGTAACAGATCCAGAGTTCGCGCCACCCGTCGGCGAAAAAATAGAAGATAAGCCGAGGAGTATAAAGAAGAGTACCGAAATACACTTTGTTCAGATTTGGAATTGAATACGCAGATTC
>JAUVMS010000067.1 GCA_030600135.1 Hyphomicrobiales bacterium
GAATTAACCTGCAGCTTGGTGAAATTGCGCAGTATGTTCCAGACGGACTCCAATTGGCGGATGGCCAAGAGATCGAGGCTGATATCGTCGTGTTCGGCACAGGATGGCGGAGCGACTATGGATTTTTGTCGGAGGAATTGCAGCGGCGGCTCGGCGTCGCCGACGACGGAATTTATCTCTATCGCCAGATTCTGCACCCAGAAGCGCCGGGACTGGTTTTCATCGGTCACGCCTCGACGGTATCCAACATCCTGACCTACTGCATGCAGGCCCGTTGGGTTGCGGCCCTGATTTCCGGTCAACATCGATTGCCGGGCCGGGACGCCATGCTGCAGGAAATCGATGCATTGAAAACGTGGAAGAGGAGCTGGATGCCGTTCAGTTCCGCCCGCAGTGCACGCTTGATTGTCCACATGCAGCATTATCTCGACGAACTGCTGCAGGACTTCGGCGCCAACCATCTGCGTAAACGCGGCATTTGGGCGCCTTTGATGGAGGTGATCGCGCCCTGTCAACCGGATGACTATCGCGCAATCAGTTTTGGTGGGAGGGGCGCGGCTGGGCAATACCGCCAAGACGATGCGAGCAGCGAGAGCACTGACACGACCGATCAGGCAGCGTAACAGGAGCCCAAAAACAGCTGGCTGCTCTAGCGATCCACCGACACGGGTCTGAGCAGAAAAGCTGGCACGTGGTCCCCGAGTCCGACGACGGCCTCTTCCCTCTTGCGCGGCTTTTCACGTTCGCCGCGACGCCGTTCAGGTTTGCCGCGGCGCGGTTTGGTGTCTGCTCGCGCGGGCGCAGTTTCAGCCGCTTCGGCGTCGTCTGGTGAAGCTTTTTGCTCTGGAGCACTGCTCGATGCAGCACGACGCGAGGTGTCGTTCTTTTCCGCCCTCGGGCTCGCTCGGCGTGCGTCGCTTGCCTGCTTCGTTCTGCGACCGCCGCGCCGCCGCCGACCGCTCGCCGCCAAGTCTTCCTCGCCGGGAGGTTCACCGATCCAAACGAGATCCTCGTCAAACCGGCTTTCGATCGCCCGCAAGAATTTCACGTCGTCGGTGGTGATGAGCGTTGCGGAATGTCCCTCAAGTCCTGCGCGGCCAGTACGGCCAATTCGGTGCACGTAATCTTCGGCCTGTAAGGGCGCATCGAAGTTGAAGACGTGGCTAACTTCGGGGATATCGAGACCGCGTGCGGCGACGTCGCTGGCTGCAAGCAGTGTTATCTCACCAGCGCGAAAGGCATCGAGCGTAGCTGTGCGTTGGTACTGGTCCAAATCGCCATGCAATGCACCAACATTGAACCCGTGCTTCAAAAGAGATTTGTGCAGGATGGCCACGTCGCGCTTGCGATTGCAAAAAATGATGGCGTTCTTGACGTCTTCGCTTCTGATTAAGTCGCGGAGCGCGGCGCGCTTCAGCCGAGGATCATTGGATGTAAAACAGAAGCGCTGAACAATTGTCACTGGCGCCGTGGTCGGCGGTGCCACTTCGATACGTTCCGGATCACGCAGGAAATTCTTCACCAGTCGTTGAATTTCCGGCGGCATCGTCGCCGAGAATAACAGCGTTTGCCGCCGTGGTGGCAACAGCTTGCAGATGCGCTCGATGTCCGGAATGAATCCCATATCAAGCATGCGATCGGCCTCATCGATGACGAGGACTTCGACGCCTGTGAGGAGCAGCTTGCCGCGCCCGAAATGGTCGAGCAGTCGCCCAGGGGTGGCGATCAAGACGTCGACCCCACGGTCGAGTTTCTGAAACTGCTCGACGAAAGAGACCCCTCCGATCAGCAGCGCCAAGGTCAAGCGATGGTTGGTGCCATACTGCTCGAAGCTCGCCGCCACCTGTGCTGCAAGCTCTCTCGTCGGTGCGAGAATGAGCGAGCGCGGCATCCGCGCGCGAGCACGTCCCTTTTCAAGACGCGTGAGCATGGGGAGCACGAACGAAGCGGTCTTGCCTGTCCCGGTTTGAGCGATGCCCAACACATCGCGCCCGCTCACCGCAATTGGGATAGCCTGCTCCTGGATTGGTGTTGGTGTTTGGTAACCAGCCGCCTCTACGGCTGATAGGACCTTCGGACTGAGGTTTAAGTTGTCAAAGCTCATGTAGGAATATATTTACCGCCCTTTTTCTGCGGTTTCCGGCCGCCAAGTCATGCGGTACCGAGTGAAACGTTAAACTGAGGAGTTGACCGCGAAGTAGTACGCGATCGCCAAGTGTCAATGCGGCGTTTTCGCATGGCGTGCCGCAACTCCGAGAAACACTGTTACGTCATTAGCCTGATTCCGGCACCGTGAAAAGGTGTGTTGGTCGATTGCGTTGCAGTGATCAACATGCTCATCTTGGCGGAATTTTGCCCGGAGTGGTCGTTGTCGACGCATTCTTGCTAAGTCTGTCAAATGGGGCCCACGCCACTCATCCGCAAGGGTTTGATCGCCTGCCCGCCTTGATGAGGGAACATCGTTCGTGACCAAACCAAATCTGCTGTTGGTGCCGGGGCTGCTTTGTACCGATGCGCTTTTCGCGCCGCAGATCGAAGCTTTGTCGGTCAAGGCCACGATTGCCGTTGCCGACCACACACACCACGACAACATTGCCGATATGGCGGCCGCAATGCTGAACGAAGCGCCGCACCGGTTTGCCCTCGTCGGCCTTTCAATGGGCGGTTACATCGCATTTGAGCTTATCCGTCAGGCCCCTGAGCGCATCGAGCGGCTTGCCTTGCTCGACACCAACGCCCGCGCGGACCGTCCCCAACAGGCAGCAGATCGCCGTGAGTTCGTTGCTTTGGCCGAAACCCAAGGGCTCCATGCGGTGAGTAAAGCATTCGTACCGTTGATGGTTCATCCAGATCGCCTATCGGACGAACAGCTGGTGGGTACCATTGAGCAAATGGTACGTGATACGGGGTTCGAGACCTTTGAACGCCAGCAGGAGGCGATAATCTCGCGACCCGACAACCGTCCATTCCTGCCCGAGATACGATGCTCGACGCTGGTCATCGTTGGCGAGCAGGACGCGGTTGCGCCACCCAAAGTGTCCCACGAAATGGCCGCCGCTATCCCCGATGCGCGAATTGAGGTGATCCCCGATTGCGGTCATCTCACGACGCTAGAGCGGCCAGAGACGGTGACCACCCTTCTCGCCGAATGGCTGGATCTGTGAACGCGGCACCATCTGCGACTAAGCGCCGACATCCCGGCCCCTAGAGCGCGATCATTTTGAATGGACGCGCTTCAGGTCGCGACTACGGCCCGGCGTGTACGCCGCGCCCGCGCAGCCATGCGCCGCAGGCGCATTTGGCGTGAGCGAAACAAAACTAAACCATGATTCCAATCAAAAAGATCATGGTCTAATCGTCCTGCAAGAAGCGCGCGACGACACCACCGATAACGCCGCCGAGGATCGGCGCCACCCAAAACAGCCACAGCTGAGCCAGCGCGGTGCCACCGCCGAAAAGCGCCGTTGCCGTCGACCGTGCCGGGTTGAGTGAGGCATTGGAGACGGGGATCGTCATCAGGTGGAATGCCGCAAGCGCCAGACCGATGGCGATCGGCGCGAACCCGGCCGGCGCCTTTCCGGACGTTGCCCCGACGATGACGATCAAAAAGAGCGCCGTGACCACCACTTCGGCGACGAATGCGGAAAACCACGAAAACCCTCCGGGAGATGCCGAGCCATAGCCGTTAGAGGCAAAGTTGCCGAGGGCGATATCGGCCTTGCCGCTGGCGATGATGTAAAAGATGAGCGCCGCCATCGCCCCGCCGGCCACTTGTGCCGCCACGTAGCGTGGAATTTCGCTCGTCTCGAATTTGCCGGCAGCCCACAGCCCGATTGTGACGGCCGGGTTGAAATGCCCGCCCGAAATATGCCCGACGGCATAGGCCATGGCGAGCACGGTCAAACCAACCGCGAACGAGACACCAAGAATGCCCGAGCCGACCTCCGGAAAAGCCGCTGAGAAAAGTGCCGCCCCGCATACCGCCGAGACGAGCATGAAAGTACCGACGAATTCGGCCGTGAGCTCGCGCATATGTCCAATCGCTCCCTAACGTCTCCTGCTGTTGTCCGCGCCTGACCGGGATCTGTCCGCGGTCAGGCACACCGCCAAGCGCTCTTAATACGAAAGTCATCGGTGTGGGAAGGGGAATTGTGGCAACGGTCCGCCGTGGCGATGCCAGTTCGTGTGTTGGCGAACCGGGCCAAGCGACAGGTCTTGTCGCGCCACCAAAACCCGAGGCGCCACCCGCTGAGCCGGCAATGTGGGGTCTGTCTCGAGCTGGTCGCGCGCGCCAACCTTATCCCGGTTGGCCGTGGTAGGGTTCCGGCGATGGGTCCATAAGATCCTTGACCGTGGTTTGCGGGAAAACCATGCCCGGCTGTTCGTCATAGCTCAACAGCGCGATCATTCGTGGCTTGCTGGTTCGCCCGACACTCGTCACCCGGTGACAGGACCGCCGCCCCTTGAAAAGCACAAATGCTCCCGGCGTGATGTCGGGCCGAACCGCGATACCCGGTTCATCTGCGAACAGCCGTTTGACCGTGTCGTAGTTTTCGTCCGCTTCCGAGCGGATATAGGGCGCGCACTCGAATAGCCCGCCGTCGTCTGGCGCCTGGAGGAGCAGCGAGACCACGCCGTCGTTGGTGTCGAAGTGCCAGCCGAGCCCGTCGCCTTCCCCCATCGCACTCAGCATGAGCGACAAATGCGGGCAGGCGCTGCGATAGAGCGTCTTGATCCCCAACGCCTCGCGCACGAAGTCGGTGAGCGGGTCCCACTGGTAGAGCCGCTCGATCAAAGTATTGCCGGGAAATTGGTGGGTCAAAACGACATTGTTGCTGTTGGTAAAGAGTGCCGATCGCGGATGGTCCTGGGGGAAATCCTTGTTGCGCATCCAGCCGTAGGGTGTTCGCAAGTTGCAATTCTTGTAGCCATCCTCGGCCAGCGCTTGGGCTTCTCTCGCCATCTCATCGATGACGTCCGGGCGGATGAAGCCGTTCAGGGTACAAATGGCGGTTTCGTCCAGATCGCTCCGACACGCCTTGATCAATCTGCGCGCCGCGGGCGTCCCGAGATCCTGGATGGGATAACGTTCCAAATTAACGACTTTCTGAGGGTGTTTCATGATGCCTACCAATCCTCTTTGTGCAGGCGCAACACCTCACTGTGACCCTAATTTGTGTCCGAGAAAAGAGGAAAACGGCGTGGTCGGTTCGGCGATGCCTGGTGGCGCGGAAACCGCTGCTACATCAACGCGGGCACGCTCATGAATTCTTGGGGCTAGATATCAAGCTCCTCGGCCTCGGCAAACGCGGCGTGCTCCTGGATGAAGCGGAACCGCGCTTCGGGCTTGTTGCCCATGAGGTCGGCGACGGCCTGGCGCGTGGAATCTTCGTCCTCGTGGTCGATGGCGACTTTGAGGAGCGTGCGTTTGGCCGGGTCCATGGTGGTTTCCTTGAGCTGCGCGGCCATCATTTCACCGAGCCCCTTAAAGCGTGAGACCTCCACCTTGCCGCGGCCCGAAAACTCGCCCGCCATTAATTCGTCCTTGTGGGCGTCGTTGCGGGCGTAGGCGGACTTGGAACCCTGGCTCAGCCTATAGAGCGGTGGCACCGCCAGATAGAGGTGCCCGTTCTCAATGAGAGGGCGCATCTGGGAGTAAAAAAACGTGATCAGCAGCGAAGCGATGTGCGCGCCATCCACATCGGCGTCCGTCATGATGATCACTCGCTCGTAACGCAAGTCGTCGTCGTGGTAGCGCGTGCCCGTACCACAGCCGAGCGCCTGGATGAGGTCGGAGATCAGCTGGTTTTGCGCCAGCTTTGTCGTACTCGCGTTGGCGACATTGAGAATTTTTCCCCTAAGCGGCAAGATCGCCTGGGTCTGTCGATTGCGTGCCTGCTTGGCCGAGCCGCCTGCCGAATCGCCCTCGACGATGAAAATCTCCGTGCCGGCGGCCGCCGAGCGCGAACAGTCAGCGAGCTTGCCAGGCAAGCGCAGTTTTCGCGTGGCGTTCTTGCGGCTGACTTCCTTATCGCGCCGACGCTTCAGCCGCTCCTCGGCGCGATCGATTGTCCACTCCAGGAGCTTGGTGGCCTGTTGTGGGCTATCAGCGAGCCAATGGTCGAACTGATCGCGAAGTGTTGTCTCGACGATGCGCTGGGCTTCCTGCGTGGCGAGCCTGTCCTTGGTCTGGCCCTGGAACTCGGGCTCGCGGATGAAGACCGACAGCATGCCCGCCATGGACGTGAGCACGTCGTCGGCGGTGATTTGGCTCGCCTTCTTGTTTCCGGTGAGCTCACCATAAGCGCGCAGCCCTTTGGTCAATCCCCCGCGCAACCCGGCCTCATGGGTGCCGCCGTCCGGCGTCGGGATGGTATTGCAATAGGAATTGAGAAAACCGTCGCGATCACCGACCCAGGCAATCGCCCATTCGATCGAGCCGTGCCCGCCGTCTTTTTCCAGCCTGCCGGAAAAAATGTCCTTGGCGACGAACGACGCACCGTCAATGAGCGAACCCAAAAAGTCCTTCAGGCCGGCAGGAAAATGAAAGACCGCCTCGGCCGGCACCTTGTCGCTCTCGTTGAGCAATTCGGGCGCGCAGCTCCAGCGAATTTCGACGCCGCCGAAGAGATAGGCCTTCGAGCGCGACATGCGAAAGACGCGCGCCGGCTTGAAGCGGTTATTCTTGCCGAAGATCTGCTCGTCCGGGCGAAAGCGCACGGCAGTGCCGCGCTTGTTGCGGATTGAGCCGAGCTTTTGCAGCTTGCCGACCGGCTGACCGCGCGAAAATACCTGGCGGTAGAGCTGCTGGCCGCGCGCTACCTCGACGACGAGCTCTTCCGATAGCGCATTGACCACCGAAACACCGACGCCGTGCAGGCCGCCCGAAGTGGCATACACTTTGGAATCGAATTTACCGCCCGCGTGCAGCGTGGTCATGATGACTTCAAGCGCCGACTTTTTCTTGAATTTTGGGTGCGTGTCGACCGGAATGCCGCGACCATTGTCCGTGACCGTCAGCCAGCCTTCGGCGTCGAGTTCAACCTCAATCCGTGTCGCGTGTCCCGCCACCGCCTCGTCCATGGCGTTGTCAATCACTTCGGCAAAGAGATGATGTAGCGCTTTTTCATCGGTTCCGCCGATGTACATGCCGGGCCGTCGGCGCACCGGCTCGAGCCCTTCCAGCACCTCGATGTCGGCGGCCGTGTAGCCGTCTTCGCCAGCCGGCTGGCCACGTGACTTGGAGCGGATCGGGGTCTCGGTCAATTCGGTCTCGAGCTTTGCAAAAAGGTCGCGCGATGGAGCCATGGGCGTGCTTGTTCTGTCCTCAAGATTGTGTCGCCAGCGCGTCGGGACACCTACACAACCATCGAATCGCGCTCTTTGAAGTTGGCAATTTGGTCGCACGACCGGGCCCGCTTGGCAAGGACTGGGGCGTCACAGCAGGCGTGCAGGTGAACCATCCACCGAAGCACGTAGGCAAAATAGCGCCATCACCGGGATCAAGAGCCCGACACCGACATAATTGCGGGTGGGGTTCAGGCCACTGCCTTGATCGCAAAGCGAAAAGCCAAAGCGTGGCGTGAACTGAGAGCCTCCTGGCGGGATCGTCGTGATCTAGGATCGCGCAATCATACCATTTCTCGGGGCCTCTCGTCTGACGGACGCCGCTTGTCGGCGGATATAGTCAGCCTTCGGACACTTTCAATGATGCCACTTTGCGGCAGGTACATCGAAATTGCCTGTACTCGGACTATTCCCGCTGGACGATGTCTCTGGCGATACCTAACTAGCAGCAGGCTGCCAGCACATTGCTTGCGGGCACGCATGACGCAAACCAACCAAGAGCGCCGATGACAACCATTGCCACCGCTGAACGGCCCAAAAGGCACCACGCCGCGCTCTTCGTCTTCGTCACGGTGCTGATCGACGCCATGGGCATCGGCATCATTATCCCAGTGATGCCGGATCTGATCCGTGATTTGAGCGATTTGCCGTTGAGCAAGGCCGCACTCCGGGGCGGCTATCTGAGTTTCGTTTATGCGTTCATGCAGTTCCTGTTCGGCCCGACGGTCGGCAATCTGTCCGATCGCTTCGGACGCCGACCGGTGCTGCTCGTCTCGCTCGCGGTCCTGACCATCGATTATCTGATCATGGGCTTTGCGCCGACGCTCGCCATTTTGTTCATCGGGCGTGTGCTCGCAGGCATTGCCGGCGCCACCCACTCAACGGCCCATGCCTATATTGCCGACATTAGCCCACCGGAAAAGCGTGCCCAAAACTTCGGTCTCATCGGCGCGGCATTCGGCATCGGGTTCATACTTGGACCCATCGTCGGCGGGCTGGCAGGCGAGCTAGGTCCGCGCCAACCGTTTTTCGCAGCCGCGGCGGTAGCGTTCGTCAACCTGGTTTATGGCTATTTCTTAGTGCCGGAGTCGCTCGTCCAGGAAAAACGTCGCCCGTTCTCTGTCACGCGCGCCAACCCTTTGGGTGTCGCCAGGCAGATCCGCAAATTCCCGACTGTTGCATGGCTTTTCGCGGCGGTTTTTCTTTATAACGTCGCCCATTTCGTCTACCCGGCGGTTTGGAGCTTTTACACCAAAGAGGCGCTCGGTTGGACGAGCGCGGAAGTCGGTCTCTCGCTCGCCGCTGTTGGCGTTGGCTTCGCGGTCGTACAGGGCTGGCTGATCCGCCTCGTTCTGCCCCGGCTTGGTGAAGCCAAGACGGCAGTGCTCGGATTTCTGGTGAGCATCGCCGGGCTTGTCGGCCTTGCGTTCGCCAATGCCACTTGGCTGGTTTATTTGCTGATGCCTTTCGTTGCGCTCGGTGCCATGGTGACACCGGCCATGACCGGGCTCATGTCCAATCGGATTCCCGATGATGCGCAAGGTGAGCTTCAAGGCGCGCTGACCAGTGTGGCTGGCGTCACGATCATCATCAGTCCGGTACTGATGACCCAGCTCTTCGGCTATTTCGCCGGCGACCAAGCGCCGTTCTATTTTCCCGGCGCCCCCTTCCTCGCGGCGGCAGTTCTCATGTCGTTGGCGCTCATACCGTTCGGGGTTGGATTGCAGCGCGCGCCAGCCGTTGCCACCGAGGGCAGCGAGTAGCTACACGGCTGTCTGTCCGACGTTGGGCGATGGGACTGTCGCCAATCCACAACAGATCAAATGAATGCCTCGGTTTGAAACCGCGGAGCAATTTTGGGCCAATCGGCACCAGGCCTTATATTCCGACCAAGCAATCAACTGGTTTAATTCGACGCGTAAGGCATCATGGTTCGGCGCTATCGATGCCAAAAGAAAAGGCCACTCATGTGAGTGACCTTACTCAAAGAGAGCAAAAAAGAAAGTGGCAGGCACCTGAGAGACCCAATCCCCGCCCTTACTTCGCGGCGTTTCCGCAGTCATTCGATTGGGGTCGAGTGACTACAAGAAGGGAAATTAGTTGTGCTGCGGTGGGTTGCCGGCTGCCGGCTGAATCTCGTTAGGCAGCTGGCCTGGCTCAACTTGAGCCTGCTGCAGATTTCGAAGAGCATCGTGCAGGCTCTCCATCAAAGGATCACCGGCACTTGCCTTGCCGCCAAGACCGAGGTTGGACATTTCCTTCTCGAGCTCGCGTGCATAGTTGTCGAGTAGCGGCTTCACCGCGCGCTCCATCTGGTCGACGAACCGTTGTCGAGCCTGGCCGAGTGCGACGAATGAATCGCGATTATCGAGATTAATGACGCCGTCGGGTCCGCGCATTCCACGGATGCCACTCGCGAGGAGGTCGCGTGCCGCCCTAATCTCGTTTTGGTAATCCTGCTGATATTCGCGCTTTAGCGCTTGCAGTGCCTCAGATCTCTCCATTTTGCCCTCGTCCCCGCTTGCATCCCCAACTCTCGGTACACCGGTCGACCCATGCGAGAACGATACCCGCAGCACAACTTTCGATGAATCGACATGAACGACCGGTACAAGGAAGAATCAGTAGATTGAGTCTCTCGACTTCGCGGTGAGTTCGCAAGTTTGCCGTGATCAGGGGTGTGGAATATCCCTACGTACACCTTTGTTCGGTGCTCGGATTGATCGCCAGCACGTCGCTCTTGCTCCGCGCCACTTGCTCTGCGTACGCAGTGAGGATTCGAAACTCCTCCTCCGGCACGCGAAATGTGATAACTCTGATTTTACTCATGCTGCCTATATAGTATGTAATTGCAGTATCGTAAAGAGGCACCGTTATTTTGTTCATAAACGTCCAAGACGCTCGTGAACACGACTTAATGAACTACTTTATGTACGGCGTTACACGATGTGCGCGAAAGGTTACTTTTTTGAACATTCTTCGCCAAATGGCTGTCATCGCCAGCTCACGCGGGTCTCTGGCAAGTCAACCTTGGCCGGTGCCATCCGCTATGGCCTGGCCCGCCTTAAACGGCTGCGGATGAGTA
>JAUVMS010000253.1 GCA_030600135.1 Hyphomicrobiales bacterium
AACGGCGTCGCAAGCGAGGCGCCCGACTAACCGACCTCGCCGAGATTCAGAAAGATCTCGCCAGCAAAGGGTTCGCGCTAGGCGCGCCGGCATTCATCCGTATCTTCAAGGCCGAGGCTGAACTTGAACTGTGGCTCATGCGAAATGGCCAATACGCCAAGGTCGACACCTATCCCATCTGCAATTTTTCCGGCGGTCTCGGGCCAAAACTGGCCGAAGGTGATCACCAAAGCCCCGAGGGCTTTTACGCCATTACGCCTCGAAAAATCCGCAAGTGGTCGCGCAATCATCGCTCGCTGGAACTGGATTACCCGAACGCCTACGACCGCGCTATGGGGCGCACCGGTTCGTACATCCAAATTCACGGCGGTTGCAACTCGGTCGGTTGCTTTGCGATGACCGACAAGGTGATCGAGCGGCTCTACGATGTCGTTGCCGCGGCATTCAATTCAGGACAAGCACGAGTCCCGGTGCACGTCTTTCCGTTTCGCATGGAAGCCGCTTCATTTGCCGCCTATGAAGCCAGCGCCTTTCGTCCGTTTTGGCAGAGCCTGAAGCCGTTTCATGAAAAATTTGAACATGAAAGCCAATTGCCGGACGTTCAGGTCTGCGACAGGCAGTACATGTTCGCCGGATCGGCCGCTCGCGACGTTTCCGACATTGCTTGCGAAAGGCCGTGGGTTCGCCCGTTCCAGAAAAAATATCGCCTGGCCCGCAAACATCGCAAGCGCAAGGCCCGCTCACGCTGTGCCGGTAGGAAGTCGTGCGCCAAGCGCAAAAGATTGGCGAGCAAATCCAAAGCTGGCAAGCGGCGTAAGTCGGCGCGTAAGTCGAAAGCCAGCAACAAGCGGAAGGCGGCGCGCAAGGCAAAGAACGGCAAACGGCGAAAGGTGGCACGCAAGTCGAAACGTCGCAAACGCTTGGCGCGACTTTCGAAGCACGGACCGAGTGGCCTCGGGGCCAACTCTAAGAAACGCAGGAAGAAGCACAGGAAAAAGCACAAGAAAAAGCGCTAAGGCGCCCTGTGATTGGCGGGCAAGTGTGCCGGCGCCGCACCGAGTTAGAACGGCCAGACGAGCAAAATCATCGGCACCGCGACGGCGATGACGATAATCTCGAGTGGCAACCCCATTCGCCAATAGTCGCCGAAGCGATACCCGCCAGGTCCCATGATAAGCGTATTGTTCTTGTGTCCAATGGGCGTCAGGAATGCGCATGATGCGGCCACGGCAACCGCCATCAGAAACGGATCGGCGTTCACCCCCAGTTTCGACGCCACATCCACGGCGATAGGTGCCGCGATCACTGTCGTCGCCGTGTTGTTGAGCACATCCGACAGCGTCATGGTGACAACCATGAGCAAGGTCAGGACCACCCAAGGCGCGGCCCCTTGTGAGAGATCGACGAGCGACTGAGCGATTAGCGCCGTGCCGCCCGACGCCTCGAGCGCGATTCCGATCGGTATCATCGAGCCAAGCAGCACGATGACCGGCCACTCGATGGAATGATAAACCTCCCTCAGCGGCACGATGTTGAGCAGAACGAACAAAATTGCGCAAAGCGCCAGCGCGACGGGCAAATAGAGTTGCCCAGTACTGGCCAGCACGATCGCTGCGGTAAATATTCCGGTCGCCGTGATCGCCATCCGCCGGTTGATGACCTGCAGCCCGCGTTCAGCCAGCGGCAGCCCGCCCAGCCATTCCGCAATCTCTCCTAGGCGCTCGTTCGGCCCGAGCAGCAGCAGCACGTCACCGGCTCGAATGGTGAGCTTGCGCACCCGCTCGTGAAACCGTCGGCCTTGCCGCGAGACGCCGAGCAGCGTGATGCCGTGGCGATGCAGCAGTCTCAGTTGAATGGCCGAGCGCCCCTCGATGCGCGCATTGGGCGGCACCACCACCTCCATCAGCGAGAGGTCACCACCCGCCAGCACACCTTCGTGCTTGTCGGACCCGACATATTCAAGCTTGAGTTCGCCGACGAACTTGTCGATATCATCTGCCGCCGCCTCGACGACGAGGATGTCGCCGGTGCGGATCATGCGCCGGCGTCCCTGGCCGGGCAACCGTTTGCCACGGCGAATAAGCCCGACGATCACAACGTCGACGTTTTCACAAATATCGTCGAGTTCGCGGACCTGCTGACCAACGGCGGGAGAATTTTCCGGCACACTGATTTCGGCAACATAGGCATCGACTTGAAAGCGTTGCCGTTCGCCATCGCCTTCTTTGTCGCCGACGGGGATGAGCCGCCAGCCGATGAGCGCCACGAACGCGACACCGACCACGGCGCACGCCGCGCCAACCGGCGTGAAGTCGAACATGTGAAAGGGTTCGCCGAAGTTTTTTGCTCGAAAACTCGCAATGATGATGTTGGGCGGCGTGCCGATCAGTGTCACCAGGCCACCGAGGATGGTCGCGAACGAGAGCGGCATCAGCGTAAGCGACGGCGAACGCTTGGCCTTGGCGGCCGCTTGCAAGTCGATCGGCATCAAGAGCGCCAGCGCTCCGACGTTGTTCATGACCGCCGATAGCCCGGCTCCAACACCGGACATGACCGCGATGTGAGCCGAGACCGAGCGGCCCGCATCGACGACGTACTTGGCGATGAGCTCGATCGCGCCGGAATTCGAGAGCCCACGACTGACCACCAACACAAGGGCGATAATGACGGTTGCCGGATGCCCGAAGCCTTCAAATGCTTGATCCGACGGAACGACCCCGACGATCAGGCCGGCGACGAGCGCGCCGAAAGCCACCAAGTCATAGCGCCAAGGCCCCCAGACGAGCAGCGCGAAGACGCAAGCGAGCAAGGCAAATAGAATGATCTGATCAGTGGACATGTGCGGGCCTGACCGATGGAATGCGCCAAGTCAAATAGCGTCATACGCAAACTGACGCCAGCCCCGTCGGTCAAGTTATGGCGACAACGTCATAGATTTGGCCACGCAAGCGGCGAATCCGCGCGTCGCGAGGAAACGGTAGGTTGCAAATCATTGGCCCGCTTCTCGCCAGCCGTCGCGTGACGCAAAGCTATTGGCTGTCCGCGACTTTTTCCTGGACAGGCATCGTTGTCACAACCGAGTGTTGCGTCGCCAGCGGGGGGTGATCGCCGCCATTTGCCCAATCCTCGGGCACGCCGATCAGGCCTATGGCAATGCCGCCAAGACCATCGCTCGCGAACACGGTGTTGTCTCGGTCTGCGGCCCCCAGTGCTGCAATATTGTTGCCTCGGTCGTCGGTGGGGGCGCTCGTTCGTTCCACGTCAGTGTTCCGCGTGCCTTGCGCAACGGGTGCGACTTTCAGAGGTGGTGCGCCCGATGCTCTATCCATTCGATCGTCGACTTTATCGAACAACCCTTCTGCAGGCACAACTCGCTCGCTGGCGTTCGTAACGCGCGTCTTGTCGCCATCGGCCGGAACCATCGTTCCGGTCGTTGTCGCCGCGTGAGGCGTTGGGTTCTGAGCATCTTCGGAACTGGCCCAGGAATAAACTCCATAAGCACCCAGCAGCAAGATCGCGATAATGGCAATGGTGGCGAAAGGCGAAAGGCCGCGTTGCGGCTCGGGTTCTCCGCTCAGTTTGGTTGCCAGCCAGGTGGGCAGCTGGCTCCAGGAAGAATTGTCCACGCGTGAGCACTGACTTTGACGCTCGGCGGATGGTTCCACGTTGCGCACCGGCGCTCGACAAGGCGGATTGCTCGGCCGAGCGAATCCGGCCGGTCTGTGACCGTCTCGAGGCTCGGGCGCCGGTTGATCACTGTCTACGCGGCGCCGCACTGCAGGCCTCGACTGCTCGCTCTGCATGCCAACCGACAATCGCCGCACCAACAGGTCGCGCTCCACCTCGGTGAGGATCGCGTCGATCGCGGCGTTCAACCTTTCCACGGCATCCGATGCACCATGCTCCCGGACCCTGCCTTCGACCAACGCGCTTGCCACTGCTCGGAGCCCACTCTTGGGCCTCATCGGCTCCACGTTTTGCCGAAAGCCGCCTAAGCCAGGTTGCCCGGCGGGCTGTCGGGAACTGTTTGCCCGCCCCCGCATGGTCTGCAGTTCCGGTCTTTGCCTGCCGTGGCCGGTGCGTTCGGACATGGATCTTCTCCCGGTTGCGTTACATTGTTTTCCCGACCTCGTTCACCGCAAACATTTGCCCCATTGTTTTGCGGCCGAAGAGATCGGAAACGAGAGCAGCCCAAAAATGCTCGCCGGCTCGTGCAGAATTTTTTTATTCTCTCTGCCCAAACGGAAGCATCGATCCACGCCAAATTGGTGTGGACGATATATTGAAAACAAACAAAGACTTGGTCTTCATTTTGGCCTCCAAACTCCGGCGCGACGACAGTGTAGCCGGCGTCACACTTCAGCCCCACGCTTATGCGTGGGGGGTCTCGCAATGTGCGTTCAGAGGACGAAAGTTAGGCTCACCTATATGCGCAGCCACGTGTAATCGAATGCCAACTCGGCAACGAACACACCACTTGGTGCGGCCTCGAGCCCACCTGCACGCGGTACAATCAAACCATGTTCCCGCTCGCCGCCCCACGATAGGAACGACGCATAACGATTACGACCTGCGAGTGTGGCAATTTGTTGAACAGGCGCCGCAAAGAGTGTCGTTTGGCGTATGCGGCAAGTACCGCAGCAAGGGCTGCGAGTCGTTGTTGTACGACTTGTTGTCCGGCGGGGTGGCGGATGTCGGACAACTGCATCATGACTATAGATGACTCGATCAAGCGTTGGCACTGGCGCGATGGGCCATGAGCGGTCAAATGTGAGATTAGACTACTATCGGCGGAGAACGACCCTATCCGGACAATCGAAAATGACAGCAGAATGCATTCGTGTCAGGGCACTTCGAACTAGGAAAGATAATGCACAACGAAGAAGAAACAAAAGAACTCTTAGCGTTGCAAAAGCGCTTGATGGATGAACGGGACATGATTGGGTGGCTTTGTACCGTTCATAGAAACAAGGTTACGTATCCGAACAATCCGCGCGCGACAAAAACGATCCAAGACCAGCTCAATCGAGCGAGTAATCTGATATCACTTGCTTATGTGTGGGCGCTGCTTGAAGAGGCAGGATTCAATGAGCACAACAAATGGATATCGTAGCAAGACCGATTGGAGCTGAAAGCGTGGAAGCACATTCGACACACCGGCGCACACGCACCGGGAGGTCGCGCTAGTAGGTACCGCGATGAATTTGGCGAGTTCATGAATTCGGGGGTGGGAACGTCACTATTGAAACAAAACTGTAATTGGACTGCGAACTTTATTGATCTGAAAGATGGAATGAACTTCCAATTCTTTCAATGGACACTGGAGTTAGTTAAGAAAGCGATCGCGTATTGCGCGAACAACAATAAGCCGGCTTAACAATTGACGTTATTCATGGCTGAAGCGTCAGCAGTCGGCTGAACACAGACAGTTCGGTGTCAACCGTCTTACACCGCCGCATGTCCGCCCCTGCTCAAAACCTCCACTCACCGCCCACCGACGGAACCGTCCGTAGATCCACAGACTGCGGACGGCGCGATCAATCGTCGGCACTGGTGCAATGGGCCAACAGTGGCGGTTTGGAGTGGTCAGAGGTTGCCGAAATGCGTGATGTTACAATTCCCCAGGGAACTGTAACAAAATCCGACATGGCGCCGATTGCTAATCCATTGAACTCGAATGTGTCCGCCTGCTGCGTATTGCAGGAAATGTCACAAGATTCCCTGAACTGTAACATGGGGATGGTTTGGTCCTCCATA
>JAUVMS010000128.1 GCA_030600135.1 Hyphomicrobiales bacterium
CACACGACACGTGGCCCTCACAGACGTGGGTCGCGCCTATCTCGAACGCTCTCGCGAGTTGTTGAGCGAGTTCGACAGCCTCGAAGATTCGGTCCGGGCCGAGCAGCCAGAAGACCTTCTCGAGCATCAATGCGTGGTCGACACGAATTTTCGCGCCGGCCCGGCGTGGCGTTTCCTGAGCGACGGCAAGACGATGTCGGTTTCCGTTCCGGCCCGGCTCAACGTCAACAGCGCCAGCGCCGCCTGCCAGGCACTCACACGCGGCCTGGGCATTGGACTTTGCCCGGAATTCGCCATCGCAAACGAGCTGGCACAGGGCCAACTCGTGCCGGTTCTCGAGGAGTTTGAAGGCGCCTACGAGCATAGCCTCTACCTCGTCTATCCTCATCGGCTTCACTTGGCGCAGCGCGTTAGAGCGTTCATCGACTTTGCAACGGATTGGGTCGCGGCGCGCCCGGCTTGGCGATTGCCGGTCGGTTGACATTGCTGGTGCGGTCGACGCGATGACCGCGATACTCGGACCATCCGCACGGCGATGTGAATTGGCGTGATAAAAAGTGCTCTCGACATTCGCGACACTCACGCCATTTGAAGCGGGTCGTCATCAACAACTCTCGTGACAAAGGACCCGTGGATCGCATGACCAAATGGCTCGCTCTCGTGCTCGGCGCGGCACTATTGATTGGCGCACCCGCCGGCGCTCAATCAACGCTCGCTCAAGACGCAATGATGATCAAGAATGCCAGCTTCAAGGGCGTTGGCGGACACGCCTCATCGGGCGACGTGGCAATTGTCAAAGAGGGCAACGGGCACAAGATCGTGTTCAAGTCCAATTTCAGACTGGACGGCGCGCCCGATCCCAAGATCGCTTTTGGCAAGAATGGCTATGTCAAAGGTACGATTTTCGCCAAGTTGGGCAAACTCAAAGGCGAACAATCCTACGGTGTTCCCGCAAGCTATGATCTCAGCAATTTCAACGAGATATGGCTATGGTGCGAGAAATTTAACGTACCGTTGGCCGTTGCCACATTGAAGTGACGCCCGAGTGACCCAACATAAGATATAGAAGAGGCGAGCCGCTCTCCCTGCACCCTCCCAAAAAGGTGCTCGCCAATTCCCAATGCCCGGCCGATCCCCCACCCCGGCCGGGCATTTTCTATTGTTAGCCGCTTGCGCGACCGCCGTTAGCGTTAGCGATCAACCGCTCCATCATGGCGGCGAATTGGTGTGCCTCGGAAGCTGTGAAGCCGGCCAAGAGGGCCTCGTCGATTTGCTCATCGATGCTGGCGAGATGGTCGAGCGCGCGACCCCTCTCGGTCAGATAGACGCGAACATGGCGGCGATCGTCAGGATCATGGCGGCGGGCCAGGAGCCCCTTGTTCTCCATCCGGCTGACGAGGCTACTGGTGCTCGGCTCCGTGGCACGATAGTGCTCGGCAAGCTGACCAACCGTGAGCCCGTCGCGCCGCCAGAGTGCCGTCAGAAGCACCCACTGCCGCAACGTCAGACCGTGCTCAACCAGGCGCCGTTCGGAAAACTTCGTCGCCGTCTTGTTGGCCAGGCCCAACAGCCGCCTAATGGAGGGCAGGCGAGGGGCAGCGCGATCTTTGTCGTTAGTCGAAACCATTGGCGACAACATTGGTATTGAATTCGTTAGTGCCCTAAATATCATTGTTGCAATGATCAGCCCAGCTTGCAAAAGCAACGATGGTTCAGGGTTTGCCTTTTCCAGAGGCATGCGGGTCGGGCGAAACGCATAGGGGTTGCGAATATGATTTTGCTCTTGCTGGGGGTCGTGATTTGGAGCGGCGTGCACTTCATTCCGTCGCTCGGGATTGGTCTTCGCCAATCGCTGATCGAGCGATTTGGCGTACGGACCTATAAGATCGGCTTCGCGCTCGCCATCGTCGCCTCGATCGTGCTCATGGTGTTGGGTTGGCGGGCCATGGACCCGGTCGCCGTCTACGACCCGCCGGCCTGGGCGCCGCCAATTACGAGCCTTGCCGTACTTGCCGCGTTCATTCTGTTTGCGGCGGCGCATGCCAAGACCAACATCAAGCGCTTCCTGCGACATCCCCAGCTAACGGGCATTGTTGTGTGGGCGGTGGGGCATCTGCTGGCCAATGGCGACAATCGCTCGCTGATCCTATTCGGCGGGCTTGGTTTGTGGGCGATTGCCGAGATCTTTGTCATCAATCGACGTGACGGTGTGTGGCAGAAGCCCGATTCTGTGCCGCTGACCAACGAGCTGATGACCGCCGCCAAAGGATTGGTGATTTTCGTCGTTGTCATATTTGCTCATCCCTACCTGTTCGGCGTGTCGCCCCTACCGCACTAGCAGTGGGCATGGGAGCTGCGGGAGCATTGCTCTAGGCAACGCCGTCTCGAGCGATCGAGCAAATGGTTTCACGACGTCGGATTGCAACTATTCAATGCCGTGCGCGCTCCGCCAATCCCCAGTATGATGGCGGTGACCCACAACAACGGAGAGGAAGTCATGGCAATCAAGGATCTGCTTATTGCCTATGATGGTAGCGACGCGGCCAAGTCCGCGACCCACATGGCCGTCAAGATGGCGGAGAAGTACGATGCGGCGCTGACGGGTGCGTACGTCTACTGGCCGCAGCAGTATGGCAGCGACGTCAAGCGATGGATCTCGCAGGATGTGCTCGCGACCATGCGTGATGCCGAGCGGCAAGCGGCCGACGAACTGGGACAATCGTTTCGCGAACTGGTGGCGGCGATCGGGCCCTCACGGCCGGTCAGCTGGATCGTCGAGCCCGGCCAGGCGGGGCCGATGCTGGCGCGGATCGGGCGCTTCCACGACATCCTCATGGTTGGGCAATTCGTCGGTGCGCTGAGGCGCGAACGGGGCGCGCTTGATCCTGAAGACCTGGTGCAGCGTGCCGGCCGGCCAATCATCATCGTGCCGGAGAACCACGACACGCAGCCGTTCAAGGAGCATGCCGCCGTGGCCTGGGATGGCAGCAAAGCGGCGGCGCGGGCGCTTTCCGATGCCATGCAGATCCTGGAAACCAAGAACAAGCTCGACATATTGACGGTGGAAACCGGGCGCACGCGCGACCACTACGCGCCCATGCCCGAGCGTGACATCGTGGCCCACCTCAAGCGGCACGGTGTCGAAGCGCAAGTGGTCAAGCTGGATGCATCGTCCGGACATGTCGGCGACGCGATCCTCGACCATTGCAAGGCAACAGGCCCCGACGTGCTGGTCATGGGTGCCTATGGCCGGGCGAAATTCGGCTCGCTCATTTTCGGCGGGGTCACGACCCATATTTTGGAGAACATGAACGTGCCGGTGTTGATGTCGCACTAAAGGGTTGGAGCCGTTGAGGACATCGTCAGTTCAGGTTCGCAAGACATAAGCCGGCAGCGTAACCCCTGGCCCCAACTCGTCACGGCCACTTCACAACGGGCGGCATGGAGGAGAGGATCGACTCCACATTGCCGCCGGTCTTCAGGCCGAAGACGGTGCCGCGGTCGTAGAGCAGGTTGAACTCGACATAGCGGCCGCGGCGGATGAGCTGTTCTTCGCGGTCGGCCTCGGTCCAGGGCGTATTGAAGTTACGCCTGACGAGTTCCGGATAAACTTTTAGGAAGCTACGCCCGACATCCTGGGTGAAGGCAAAATCGGCCTCCCAATCGCCGGTTTCCAGATAGTCGTAGAAAATCCCGCCGATGCCACGCATTTCATCGCGGTGCTTGAGATAAAAATACTCGTCGCACCAGTCCTTGTAGCGCTCGTAGTCGGCAACGGCGTGGGGCGCGCAAGCCTCATTCATGGCCTGGTGAAAGGTGATCGTATCCGGATCGTCCTGGGTGCGGCGGCGATCGAGAACCGGGGTCAGATCGGCGCCACTGCCGAACCACGCCTTCGTGGTGACAACAAAGCGGGTGTTCATGTGAACCGCCGGCACATTCGGGTTCTGCAGGTGGGCGATGAGCGAGATGCCCGATGCCCAAAACTGCGGATCATCTTCGGCGCCTGGGATCTGGTCGCGAAACTCAGGGGCGAACTCGCCATGGACGGTGGAGGTATGAACGCCAACCTTTTCGAAGACGCGGCCCGACATCAGGGACATGACACCACCGCCGCCGGGCGTGCCTGTATGATCGGTGCGCTGCCAAGGCGTTTGCACGAACCTGCCGGGCTCTCGGTCGGACAGAGGCCCCGTTAGATCGCCCTCGAGATCCTCGAAGGCCGAGCAGGTTTGATCACGCAAGTCCTCGAACCAAAGCCTTGCCCGCTCCTTGTGCTCCGCCAACTCGATTCCGGTGTCGGTTTCCGTTTTTTGCATCTTGTTGCGCTCAAACCTCTTTTCCTTGCCGATGAAATTCGTATATAAAGCGGACCGTCCGAACAAGGAGGTGACGATGTTCATCGCGCTCGTGCTTATTCGCTGACGTGCGGCGGTTCCAAATTTTTGCGCAGCGCATGACGCTCCGCCAGCCGCAACGTCAATTCACCCTGACGAACGACCTGCCTGGTTGGAGCTACCCGTGTTTACCTCACTTTTTCGTTGGTTCGAAACTCGAAGCGAACCATTTCCGCTAGAACAGCCCGAAAAGCCGCCAACCACGCTGAGCGGCTTCATCTTGTGCTATGCGCGGCCGTTCTGGCCCTTGCTGTTGGCGTCGTCCACGGTGGGGGCCATCGTTGCCATACTCGAGGTGACGCTCTACGCCTTCGTTGGCAATGTCATTGATTGGCTCAATAGCGCCGATCGCGCGACGTTTTGGGAGATGCACCGGACCCAGCTCATCTTGATGAGTATCCTGGTGCTCATCATCTTGCCCGCGCTCAAACTGCTCTTTGAATTGCTCACCCATCAGGGACTGCTGGGCAATTTCGCGATGCGGACCCGGTGGCAGGCGCACCGCTATTTGCTGCGCCAGAGCATGACTTTCTTTCAGGACGACTTTGCCGGTCGGGTGGCGACCAAAGTCATGCAAACCGCGGTTGGCGTGCGCGACACAGTCTTGAAGGTCACCGAAGTGCTGCTCTACGTCTCGGTCTACTTCACGAGCGCATTGGTGCTGTTTGCCTCGAGCGATATCAGGCTCACGCTGCCACTCATTGCGTGGCTCAGCCTCTATCTGTTGGCGCTGTGGTACTTCGTGCCGCGTCTGCGCGACGTCTCGAAGGAGCAGGCCGACGCGCGCTCGGTGGTGACGGGCCGGATCGTCGACAGCTACACCAACATCAGTACGGTCAAAATGTTCGCCCACGCCGATCGCGAGGACGCCTATGCGCGCGATGGCATGGAGACGTTTATGGACAACGTCTACCGACAGATGCGGCTGGTGACCCTCTTGACGAGCACGTTGCATACGCTCAACAGCATGCTAATTTTCTCCGCTGCGGCACTTTCGATCTGGCTCTGGTCGGTCAACGCCGTGACGGCGGGGGCGATTGCGTTTGCCATTGGTCTCGTGTTGCGCATGCAGGGCATGTCGCAATGGATCTTGTGGGAGGTCGCGGGGCTGTTTGAGAACATCGGCGTGGTCCAGGATGGCATCGAAACCATCGCGCGCGAGCGCAAGGTGATCGATGCGCCGGGCGCCAAGCCGTTGCGCGTCACGAACGGTGGCATCCGCTATGACGGCATTGGATTTCACTACGGCAAGGGCGGTGGCGTGATCGACAATCTCACGCTGGACATCGAGCCCGGGGAAAAAATCGGGCTGGTTGGGCGATCCGGTGCCGGCAAGTCGACGCTTGTGAGCCTGCTCCTGCGGTTTTATGACCTGGAGAATGGGCGCATCCTGGTCGATGGGCAAAACATCGCCGATGTCACACAGGATAGTCTCAGAGCCCAAATCGGCATGGTGACTCAGGATACTTCGCTGCTCCATCGCACGGTCATGGATAATATTCTCTATGGCCTGCCTGAAGCCGGCGAGGCGGCCGCGATCGAAGCGGCCAAGATGGCCCATGCGCACGATTTCATTCATGACCTGCAAGACGCCAAGGGCCGAAAGGGCTATTTGGCGCAAGTCGGCGAACGCGGTGTCAAGCTTTCTGGCGGGCAGCGTCAGCGGGTTGCAATCGCGCGGGTGCTGCTGAAGGACGCTCCGATATTGATCCTCGACGAAGCGACTTCGGCGCTCGATTCCGAGGTCGAGGCGGCCATCCAGGAGCAGCTCTACAATCTGATGCAGGGCAAGACGGTGATTGCCATTGCGCACCGGCTCTCGACCATCGCCGCCATGGACCGGCTCGTGGTCATGGACACGGGGCGAATCGTCGAGCATGGCACCCATGAGGCACTGGTCAACAGAGGGGGGATCTATGCCTCGCTCTGGGAGCGTCAGTCGGGCGGGTTCCTGTTCGATCAGAACAAGGTTGCGTGACCCGATGTCGAGGCTGTGGCGGGCTGCCGTGGCGTAAGCCAGCGAGTTCGGTTTCCGGTGCTGGACTTCGCACGCAGCGTCAGCCAGAACAGAAGCTGGCCATCTGTTAGCAACGAGGCGAGGATTGCGGCCATGGATTTCATTCGCATGACCGCGTGTGCGGTCCTGGACGAACTCGAAGCCGGGCGAGTTTCACCGCTCGAGCTCTTGGATGCACTCGAGGCGCGAATCCGCGACGTCGACGGCGATGTCAATGCGCTGCCGACGCTTTGCTTCGAGCGGGCCCGCGAGCATGGCCAACGGCTCATGGAGCTTCCCCGCGACGAGCGAGGACTGCTTTGCGGATTGCCTGTGCCGATCAAAGACCTCGTCGAGGTTGCGGGTGTGCGCACCACCCACGGATCTCGCATTTTCGCTGATCATGTGCCCGAGCACTCGGGCTATGTGGTCGAGCAACTCGAGCGTGAAGGCGGACTTGTTTACGCCAAATCGAACACGCCAGAGTTTGGTGCCGGTGCCAACACTTTCAACGACGTCCACGGCACGACGCACAATCCGTGGGACGTGACGAAATCGGCGGCGGGGTCGTCCGGCGGTGCCGCTGCCGCGCTCGCCACGGGCATGGCGTGGGTGGCGCACGGCTCGGATATGGGCGGCTCGTTGCGAAACCCGGCGAGTTTTTGCGGCGTCGTGGGGCTTCGGCCGGCTCCGGGGCGGGTCGCAAAGGGGCCTGGCGTCAACCCCTATGGGACGCTCAGTGTCGAGGGCCCCATGGCGCGCACGATCGAGGACACCGCGTTGTTCCTCGACGCCATGGCCGATTGGGAGCGGCGCGACCCGCGCTCCCTGGCAAAACCGGGGCGAACGTTCCGTAGCTATGCGCAAAGCCGTTCGTTGCCGAAAAAGGTCGCCTTTAGCCGAGACCTCGGCATCACGCCGGTGGAACCTGAGGTGGGCGATCTTTGCGAGCGCGCAGCAAAGAGGTTCGAGGACCTGGGCGTGCCAGTCGATGAGGCGCACCCCGACTTCTCGGGCGCTCACGACACCTTCCAGACCCTGCGCGCATTGGAGTTTGCAGTCTCGCTCGGCGAGTTGCTGGCAGCGCATCGCGACAAGTTCAAACCCGAACTCATCTGGAACGTGGAGAAGGGTCTGGCGCTGACATCGGAGGAGATTGTCGTCGCCAAGCGGACCCGCGGTGAACTGGTCAGGCGCGCCGCAGCGTTTTTCGACGAGTACGATCTGCTGCTCTGCCCGGCGACCATCGTCGCCCCCTATCCGCTCGAGCAACGCTATGTCGAGAGCTGTAACGGAGAGAAATTCGAATCCTACATTGATTGGCTCGCGGGTGCCTAAGCGATCACACTGGTGTCGCATCCGGCCTTGTCGCTACCGTGCGGCTCTACTCAGACCGGTCTGCCGGTCGGGCTGCAGATGGTTGGGCGTGCGCGTGGCGAAGGCGCGCTGCTGTCGGCGGCGGCGGCACTCGAAGAGGCGCTCGGCCTCGATCACATGCCGATCGACCCACGCGGCACAATTGGTTGACGTAGCAAGCAACTTTCAGCAATCAAGCATAGGTCAGCGCGGACGCGAGTTCTGTCGCAATCTTGCTGCTTTGCGATGTTGATGCGGCAACGCCATTTGGGGCACGCACATTTTCAAGCGCAAGCCAGCGGGCCATATCCGCCAGCTCCGCGGCGAGGGGTTCGGCGACGTCGCTCCTTTCGACACCCGGCTCGAGATGGGCTGAGTTGACACGCAGGACACTGGCTCCTCGGTCAGACTTGAGGCAGAGGCGGGCAACCAATCGATCGCCGAGCAGGAATGGCAACACGTAGTAGCCGTGAACGCGCTCTTTGGCCGGTGTGTAGATCTCCAAGCGATAGCGAAATCCGAACAGCCGCTCGGCGCGGGCACGTTCCCAGACGAGAGGATCGAAGGGCGCGAGCAGGGCGCGGGCCTCGATACGACG
>JAUVMS010000054.1 GCA_030600135.1 Hyphomicrobiales bacterium
ATGATTTTGAATGGACGCGCGTCAGGCCGCGACTGCGGACCGGCGTGTACGCCGCGCCCGCGCAGCCATGCGCCGCAGGCGCATCTGGCGTGAGCGAGATTGACTAGACAATGATTCCAATCAAAAAAGATCATGGTCTAGTTGGCGCTCATCACCACGCAGGCGATTTTCTGGCGCTTGAGCCGCGTGCATGCCTTGCGGGCAGCGACCTTTGTGAAGCCGGCGAACCGCGCCCGATACCAAACCTGATCCGTTGCGTTGTACGCCATGGTCACTGGCTCATGCCCCTTCAACACTCGTTTGGCCCTGCCGATGACAAGCGCGATCCGCGATGTGGCTTCGGCCTGCGTGCCGTAGGCTCCGACCTGGACATGGAACGGACCCCTCGCGGAAGCTACTGAGCTGCCCTGAGCCACTGTCGGCTCGCTCGCAGTCATTGCCCGGGAGGCGTCCGACGCACCGCTTTTCGTCAGCCCACTTGCTTTGGTCTTGGTCTTGGTCTTTGTCCGGGCCCTCGCGACAAGCGCTGGCTTGAGTGGTGCTTTCTTGCGTGTGCGTTTGCTGGAGGCTTTCTTGAGTGCCTTGCGTAGCAGCGCACGCATCCTCGCATTGCGCTTGCCCGACGTGCGCCCTCCCATCACCACGCCGACGACATGCTTCTTGCCGCGCCGAACCGAGGCCACGAGATTGAATCCCGAGGCGCGGGTGTATCCGGTCTTGATGCCGTCGGTGCCGGAAAAGTTGAACAACAGCGAATTGTGATTGCGATAGCGTCGCTTGCGGTAGCGGAACTGCTTGGTCTTGAAATAGCGATAGTATTTTGGAAAGTCGTCGTTCAATCTGAGCGCCAGCTTCAACATGTCGCGCGCCGTCGTTAGCTGGCCCCGGTTGGGCAAACCAGAGGCATTGCGAAACGTCGTATTCTTCATGCCGAATTGGCGCGCCTTCCAAGTCATGTAACGGGCGAACTTGGCCTCGGTCCCGGCCAAATTCTCGGCCACGGCAACCGCAACATCGTTGGCCGACTTGGTCACCAGCGCGCGAACGGCATTGCGGATGGTGATGGTTTCACCAGGTTTGAGCCCGAGCTTGGACGGCGGTTGGGCTGCGGCACTCGTCGTCATGACGAGCTTTGAATCCATTGAAAGGCGACCCGACTGCAGCATTTCAAAGACGATGTAGAGTGTCATCATCTTCGTCAGCGACGCCGGATATCTTTTGGCATCGGCATTTGAGCTGTAAAGAATGCGCCCGGAATTGGCATCCATCACCACATGCGCGCGTTTGGACGCCGAAAATGATGACGGCGCACCGATCGTCATCGCGAGCGCGGCGACGAACATGCATAGAAGCGACGTCCCAATTCTAAAGGACAAGCATCCGCGCCAGTCTGAACTGCCGTTCAATTGCATTGCACGACTCACAATTAGGGAGTTGCAGAAAAGCACGTTTAGCCATCTGCGCTCCGAGACCCCACCCGCCCCCCAAGCGGTGAGCGCATACTCTGGTTGCGCTCGAAATCAACATTCGTTTGGGGCGGTTTTTGGGCTTGGAACATTCCCAATACACGTCAGCGCAAATTACCAAAACGCCCTTAGCATTCGGTTAAGTCGACGAACACGCTGTTCTGGGTGAGCCACGGAAACCTGGCCAACGTGGCGGGAATCAACAACTTGACACTGTTGTTGCGGCGCATATATAAAATGCTGCAATGCAACAACCCGTTGATTCGGCCAAGAGATAGATACCTATGATCAAGAACTTCGAAGACATCCAAAAGTTGAGCCAGTACAACCTGGACGCCACCGTGCGTGGATTCGGTGAGATGAACAAGGGCCTGCAGGCCATTGCCACTGAATTGACTGATTATTCAAAGCGATCAGTTGAGGACGGCTCTGCCACTCTCGAGCGTTTGACTGGCGCTCGCAGCCTCGAACAGGCGGTTGAGATCCAGAGCGAGTACGTCCGAAAGGCGTATGACGATTACGTCAACCAGCTGTCGAAGGTCTCGCAAATGTATGCCGGCGTGGCTCGCGACGCCTTTAGGCCCTTCGAGGACATCATGGGCGATGTCTGATAGTTGGCTGATGGCGGACGCCAACTGAAACCGACAGGGCGAGATGCGACGGCCGAAATTGCGGGCCTGCAAATATGCCTAAGGTGGTGGTCACAACGCGTGTGACAACCGTTCAGCCGGCGACTGATTTTGAGCACGGCCCGGGATTCCGGGCCGTTTGCCATTTGCGCGCTTGTGATCTCGCCCCGTTGTCGCCGTGGTGATAAGGTACTACGTGATTTCTGTCGGGACGGAATTGCCTATCCGGACGTCGAACCGCTAGACTATCCAAGAGCCGTAGATTGAAATTTCTGCGCAGCGCGATTGGCGTCGGGCACGAAAATTGCGAAGCGGGAGTGAACGGACCATGTCGGTCTGGTGGATGATTGGCGATGGTGATGATGGTGGTGCGCGTGACGGCGGTGATGCGCGCACAGGCATTGTTACCAAAACCAAGCCAAAAACAAAAAAACCGAGTTTGTATAAGGTTCTTTTGCTGAATGACGATTACACTCCCATGGACTTTGTGGTTTATGTATTGGAGCGTTTCTTTAGCAAGGACCAGGAAGAGGCGACCCGTATCATGCTACATGTTCACCACAAGGGTGTCGGGATTTGCGGTGTCTACACATACGAAATCGCCGAGACCAAGGTTGCTCAGGTGATGGACTTTGCGCGCCAGAACCAGCATCCTCTACAGTGTACGATGGAGAAGGAGTAGGACGGGCCCGTGCCGGCGTTTTCATCCAGTCTCGAAGAGGCTCTTCATCGAGCCCTTGCATATGCAAACGAGCGTTCGCATGAGTACGCGACGCTCGAGCACCTTCTTTTGGCGCTGATCGACGATCAGGACGCCTCTGCCGTCATGCGGGCATGCAATGTCGATTTGGACGAGCTGCGCGAGCGTTTGACCGACTATGTCGATAACGAACTCGACAATCTGATCGCCGATATCGATAACGAGGCGCAGCCGACCGCCGGCTTCCAACGCGTCATTCATCGCGCCGTGATCCACGTCCAGTCGTCGGGCCGCGAAGAAGTGACGGGCGCCAATGTGCTTGTCGCCATATTTGCCGAGCGCGAAAGCCACGCCGCCTATTTCTTGCAACAACAAGAGATGACGCGTTTCGACGCCGTCCAATACATCAGTCATGGCATCGCCAAGCGCGCCGGAATGACCGACACACGTTCCGTGCGCGGTGTTGACGATGATGCCGCCACCGTAGAAGGCAGCGAAGACAAGCGCAGCGGTCAAGATGCGCTCGAGACCTATTGCGTTAATCTCAATCGCAAGGCCCGTGACGGCAAGATCGACCCTCTCATCGGTCGCGACCAGGAGGTGCGACGCACGATCCAGGTTCTCTGCCGGCGCCAGAAAAACAATCCGCTGTTTGTCGGTGACCCGGGCGTTGGCAAGACTGCTATTGCCGAAGGCCTGGCGCGCAAAATTGTTGGCGGTGACGTGCCCGCCGTGCTCGAGGATGCAACAATCTTTGCCCTCGACATGGGCGCGCTTTTGGCTGGTACACGCTATCGCGGTGATTTCGAGGAACGATTGAAGGCGGTGATGAAGGAGATCGAAGCCTATCCGGATGCGATCATGTTCATCGATGAAATTCATACTGTGATCGGAGCAGGCGCGACCTCGGGCGGCGCCATGGATGCCTCCAACCTATTGAAGCCGGCCTTGCAGTCGGGCACGCTTCGCTGCATAGGCTCGACCACATACAAGGAATATCGCCAGCATTTCGAGAAGGACCGCGCTCTGGTTCGCCGGTTCCAGAAAATCGATGTCAACGAGCCGTCGGTCGAGGACACCATCGATATCCTCAAAGGCCTAAAACCTTATTTCGAGGATTTCCATGGCCTGAAGTACACCAACCAGGCGATCAAGACGGCGGTTGAACTGTCGGCAAAGTATATTCACGACCGCAAGCTGCCGGACAAAGCCATCGACGTGATTGATGAGACCGGCGCCTCGCAGATGTTGTTGCCTGACCACCGCCGCAAGAAGAGTATTGGCGTCAAGGAGGTCGAAGCGACCGTTGCGACCATGGCGCGGATCCCGCCGAAGACCGTCTCCAAATCCGATGCCGAGGTGCTGAAGCACATCGGTCGCGATTTGAATCGGGTCGTCTTCGGCCAAAACGATGCCATCGAGGCCCTTTCAGCGGCGATCAAGCTTGCCCGTGCCGGCCTGCGCGAACCGGAAAAGCCCATTGGTTGTTATCTGTTTTCAGGCCCGACCGGTGTTGGCAAGACCGAGGTCGCTCGCCAGCTCGCGAGTTTGCTCGGTGTCGAACTCCTGCGCTTCGATATGTCGGAGTACATGGAAAAGCACACCGTTTCGCGTTTGATTGGTGCCCCTCCAGGGTATGTTGGCTTCGATCAGGGCGGCCTATTGACCGACGGGATCGATCAACACCCGCACTCCGTCCTGCTGCTTGACGAGATCGAAAAGGCCCACCCCGATCTGTTCAATATCCTTTTGCAGGTCATGGACCATGGCAAGTTGACCGACCACAACGGCAAGAGCATCGACTTCCGCAACGTCATTTTGATCATGACAACCAATGCTGGCGCGACCGATCTTGCAAAGGCACCGATTGGGTTTAATCGTTCCAACCGGGAAGGCGACGACCAAGAGGCGATCGAACGCATGTTCACGCCTGAATTCCGCAATCGCCTCGACGCCGTCGTGCCGTTCAATAGCCTGTCGCCGGAAGTCATCGCCAAGGTCGTTGAGAAGTTTATCTTCCAGCTCGAGGCGCAGCTCGCGGATCGCAATGCAACCATTGAGCTTAGCGAAGAGGCCTCCAACTGGTTGGCAGAGAAGGGCTACGACGAAAAGTTCGGCGCCCGGCCGCTTGCGCGTGTCATCCAGGAGCACATCAAGAAGCCACTCGCCGAGGAGTTGTTGTTCGGCAAGCTCGGGCGAGGTGGCACGGTGCGCGTTCTCGTCAAGGAAGAGGACGGAGAGAAAAAGCTTGCATTCGAATTCCTCGAGCCGCCCAAGTCATTGCCGAAAGAAAAACCCGCGCGCAAAGCCGTAACCAAGGCGCTTGCTGGTCCCAAGTCGACCCAGAAATCGCTGCCGAGCCCGAAGAAGAACAACAAGGGCTCCAAAGGCATCGTCCCAAGCGTACCGCTCAAGCGGGACAAGTAGGTCCCGACTTGGCGGGGAGCGATGGCCACGCCAAAGCGCCGGCATGGACCAAGGGGGCTGGTCGACGGACCGCTTTTTTGCGGGGCGTCATGTCGGCTCCCACGACGCCGGGACTTTTCATCCTTTTCTTTGCCATGATTGGATTTGGCGCGCTTGCGCGCGACGCGGGCTTCGGCGCGGGCGAGGCAGTGTTCATCACCGCATCCTTATTCCAGCTGCCCGGTCAGGTGGCACTCGTCGACCAGTTTGGTCGCGGCGCCACAATCGCCGCCGCAGCTTTTGCCGTAGCTCTGACCGCCATTCGATTGCTGCCGATGACCGTGGTGTTGATGCCCTATCTTAGGGGCTCGGGTCTGCCGCGCTGGCTCGAATATGCAAGCGTTCACTTCGTCGCCATTACCGCGTGGGTCGAATCTCTCAAGCGGCTGCCCGCGATCCCTGTCCCGTTACGCCTGCCATTCTACTTGGGTTTTGCCGGCGTTCTTTGTGTGAGCACGATCACCGCGACATTTGTCGGTTATCACGTCGCCGGCCAGGTATCGCCGTTGGTGAGCGCGGCGCTTTTGTTTCTGACGCCGATCTATTTTGTTTGCTCCCTCGTCGCCACCTCCACGTCTTCTGCCGATTACTGGGCGGTGTTGATTGGGACTGTGCTCGGACCAATTTTATTCCTCTATCTTCCGGGTCTCGATTTGCTGCTCACGGGCCTCATTGGTGGCACGCTCGCCTATTTCATTGGTCGATGGAGGCGGAAATGACCGCGGGGCTATTGGACCAGGGCCTGACGACCTACGTGATGCTTCTCCTTCTCGGTGCCGTCATGACGGAGCCGTGGCGTTGGGCAGGCGTTTGGCTGGCACGCGATCTCGATGTCGAGAGCGAGGTCTTTCGCTGGGTGAAGGCCGTATCGACCGCCCTCGTTGCCGGTCTCGTTGCCCGCATGGTGGTGTTTCCGATCGGTGCACTCGCTGAAGTCGCCCCGTGGATCCGCTACGCCGCCTTTGGCGCCGGGCTCGCCGTTTACGTGTTTGCTGGGCGCCATATCTTGTGGGGCGTACTGGCGGGAACCGCGACGCTGCTGCTAGCGACGGCCTGGCTGGGTCAATAGGGTCGAGCAGCAGGTTGTTGAAGAACTCGTGTGGATCGCGACACCTGTCGTTTTTTCGCATCCGACAAGAAGCGGCGCGCAGCGCGACCTCACCGAGTTCTTCAACAGCCTGCGAGGCCCCTCGTTTGAACGTGGCATGTGTAGAGCGATGAGGCCGAACTGCCATGAGGCGCATCGTGGCGTAGCATCGTGCATCGGGATGACCCGCCCGATACGCGGCATTTCGGCCAATTATGATCCTTCCAAGGCAGCCTTCAGTTTTTCGGCATGCTGGGCGAGCAGCTCTTGGTCGGCCATGGTGCCCGGTGGGCGCATCTTCTCGCCATCGCGACGCGGTAGAACGTGAAAATGAAGATGAAACACCACTTGCCCACCGGCCGGCTCATTGAATTGATGTATGGTGATGCCTTGAGCGTCGAACGCGCTGAGTGAAGCCTGGCTGATTTTCTGTACGGTCCTCATTACGGCGGCCAACTGCTCAGGCTTGGCATCGAGGATGCTGCGCGCCGACGTCTTCGGAACGATCAGAGAGTGGCCGTCCGAACGGGGCATGATGTCCATGAACGCGAGCGTCTCATCGTCCTCGTAGACCTGGTGGCAGGGCATCTCTCCACGAATGATTTTTGCAAAGACGTTGTTCTCGTCGTAAGCCATGCGCAACCCTTTCATGTTCGCCCAGAGGCAAGCCTAGCGGGCGGGAACTGTCAAGCATCCCTACGGAATGGCGCAAGGGCAGCGAGTGCCTCTCCCTCCATCGCCACATAATCGCGTTCGTGCTCGAGGTAGTCGGCAACCGCGTCACGAAGCGAAGCGTTGGCGATCCAATGAATGCTGTAGGTGGTCTCGGGCAGATAGCCGCGCGCCAACTTGTGCTCGCCCTGCGCCCCGGCCTCGACCCTGCTCAGTCCTTGCTCAATTGCAAACTCGATGGCTTGATAGTAGCAAATCTCGAAGTGCAAGCAGTTGTGGTGCTCGATGCAACCCCAGTATCGACCGTAGAGCGTTTCGCCACCGATAACATTGAGAGCGCCGGCAATGTAGCGACCGGCGCGCCGGCACATGACGAGCAGCACACGTTCGGGCATGGCCTCGCCGAGGAGACTAAAAAATGTGCGGTTAAGATAGGGTGAGCCCCACTTGCGCCCTCCGGTATCCATGTAGAAGCGATAGAACGAGTCCCAGTGGTCCTCGGTGATTTCGCTTCCTCTGAGACGCTCGATGGTGATGTCGTTGGCACATGCCTCGCGCCGTTCGCGTTTGACCGCCTTGCGTTTGCGCGAAACCAGCGAACTCAAAAAGTCGTCGAACGACCCATAGCCGGCATTATGCCAGTGGAACTGCTTGTCCGTCCGCTGCAATAGCCCGAGCGCACCCAGGCGACGCCACTCTCCCTCGGTAACGAACGTTGCATGGAACGACGACGCGCCTTGGCGCTCGGCCAGCTGTACGACGCCTGACAGTAACAGCTGCTCGCGGCGCTCGGCATCGGCACATTCGGGTACCAGAAAACGCCGACCGGGCACTGGCGTGAACGGCACAGCCGATTGCAGTTTTGGGTAATAGCGACCACCGGCGCGCTCGAAGGCGTCGGCCCAGCCGTAATCGAACACGTATTCGCCCTGGCTGTGACCCTTTAGATAGCACGGCATGCAGGCCTGCACTTTGCCGGTGCCGTCTTCCAGAACGAGATGCTGGGGTAGCCATCCCGTTCGCGCCGAAACGCACTCACTCTCCTCGAGCGCCGCCAGGAATGCGTGGGAAAGAAAAGGATTGTGTGGTGCGCCAGCCGGGTTTGCACACGCCTCCCATTGCTTGGCGTCGATGGCGCCAATCTCGCTCTCGACCCGAATGATGACGTGCTCTTGATCGCCCATGAAACCTGACAATACGAAACGATTGGTGCCGCCGGTGCGCTTGTCCAATTCAGCCCAGTCTACGACATTTTGACGGGCCTTGGATCCGGTTCAAAGCCCTCGAACACCATAGCGTCGGCCCATTTGGCTGCAATCGTACGTTCAGCCGGTGTGCGCACGGTCCACGTCAAGAGCGGCCGCCTGAAGATACATTTTGCGATTTGCGGCGGCATTGTCGACAAGCCGTCAATCCCATAGTTGATGAAATCCGGACGGATCAATAGCCCCCAAAGCAGATGCCGCAACGCAAACCGCTGCCATGGACTGATGGCATAGGCCGCGAAGTTTGCTCCTTTGAACATACCGGAAACGAGGCCAACAGGATATTGCGGACAGAGTTGCTTCGCGGCGCCGACAATTCGCGGATCAAACGACATCAGCGCGAGCGGGCCGTCGTAGGACTGGGCTGAGCGTGCGACGGCGCCTGCCCAATCCTCCGCATTCGCTCCCTCACTTTTGATTTCCACATAGAGTGCCACCCGTCCGCCGATCTGCTCAAGCAACTCGTCGAGCGTGATGATCCGATCGCCGCCGATCTTGTAGTCCAGCTTGGCAAGCTCACCGGGCGTGTGCGTATCAACCCGTCCCTCTGCCGCCATCAAACGATCGAGCGTCGCGTCGTGGAAGACCATGGCCGAGCCATCGCCTGCTCGCTGCACGTCGACTTCGATGGCGTAGCTCTTCGACATGGCGGCCTCGACGGCGCTGGGTGTGTTCTCGATGATCCCGGCGGCCTTGTCATGCAGTCCGCGATGGGCGATCGGGCCAAGGGGCCAATCAATCGCGACCATCCGATCAGGCTGCCTCGACGATGAAAATGGCGTCGATCTCGACGGCGGCGCCGAATGGCAGGCTGGCACATCCGACCGCTGCCCGGGTGTGACGGCCGCACTCGCCAAAAACCTTGCCCATCAAATCAGACGCACCGTTAATGACGGCAGCCTGCTCGGCAAAATCCGCCGTGGCATTGACGAAACCGGTGAGCCGCATGCACTGCCTTACCCGTTCGAGATCGCCAATGGCGGCTCTAGCTTGGGCCAATATGTTGATCGCGCAGGCCCGTGCGGCCGCTTGCCCCTGCTCAACGCTCAAATCAGCACCGAGTTTGCCTGTGTACATCGACCCGTCGCTGGCTATTGGCAGCTGGCCAGAAAGGAAAAGCTGTGTGTCCACAAGCACATAGGGCAAATAGTTTGCCGCAGGCAGGACCGGAGTCGGCAGTTCGATACCCATTGCTCGAAGGCGCGTTTCTACAGTGTCGGTCATGGCAAGGCCCTTGCAAATTTACCAAAGCACTCCGAGGTTGTAGGAAAAGAGCTGCTCGGAGAAATGATAGCGGGTCTTGTGGGGCGGTACCATGCATATTGCCGCTCGAGCGCGTATGCGGGCGCCACAAACGCGCCGCTATGAAAGTCTAGCAAGGGGCTCATGAACATGGGTACTGGATCAAACGTCAGAACGCATTGGTGCCTGGAACGAGCCCTATCGGGGTGTGCAGCGCTTGCTGTTGTTTTGTTGCATGGCGCTCATGGTGCTGAGGCAGCAACCGCGGGCCACGCCGCCAAACTGGTCCCCCATCGAGCGGTCTACGACGTCGAACTCGATCGCTCCCATGCCGGGTCCGGCATCGTTGGTTTAAAGGGGCGGATGGTGTTCGAGTTCACCGGTAGCGATTGCGAGGGCTGGACGCAGAACATGCGCCTGGTCACGCAAATGCGAAATCGTGACGACCAGGCTTCGGTCACGGATCTGCGTTCTTCAAGCTGGGAAGCTTCGAGCGGCGATCGCTTCCGATTCAATTCGAGCACCTATCAAAACCGCAAGCTAACCGAATCCACTGCCGGCGATGCAACGCGAGGGGGCGGCGATGCTGCCGTCAAAGTTCACCTGACGAAGCCGAAGCAAAATGTCCTGGAGTTGCCGCGCGAGGTGATGTTTCCGGTGCAGCACAGCATCGCGCTTCTGGAGGCGGCGGCCCAGGGCGAGCGCTCGCTTCAGGTGGTGCTCTACGATGGTTCGGACCAAGGTCAAAAGGCCTTTGATACGACGGCCTTCATTAGTCAGAGCTATCCACCCGGAAGCCAAACCGATTTGTCGCCCGTGACCAATGCCGATCGCCTGAAAGCGCTTGCCTCGTGGCATGTGGCGATCAGTTACTACGAGCGCAAAGGCAAGCGCGATGAGGGCACACCCTCCTATGAGATGACGTTTCGATACTATGCAAACGGCGTGACCCGCAGGCTGTTCATTGACTACGGCGACTTTGCCATTAAGGGCGCTTTGAAAGAGATCGAGTTCCTGGAACCCGGTCAATGCGACTAAGGCGTGATCTGACCGCATTCAGCTGTTCCAAAGCCGCGCGGCACCGCGCGCGCCACTAGCGTCGCCCCATTTCGGGCTACGCACGTCGACCTGTGCCTGGTCGGCAAAGACGTGCGGGGCGATCAGTTCGGGCAGCACGCGATAGAGATATCCGAGCTGCGACAGACCTCCACCGAGCACGATCACCTCCGGGTCGATGATATTGATGACACCCGCCAGCCCGCGCGCCAATCGGCTTGCGTGATGGGCAAGCGTCGCGCCGGCCTTGTAATCTCCTTGCGCGGCGCGCAGCACAATCTCCTCGGCGGAGAGATCTTCGGCATATTCGCGTTTGTGATCGGCTGCCAACCCGGGCCCTGATGCCCACGTCTCCA
Organism: Hyphomicrobiales bacterium; assembly: GCA_030600135.1. Taxonomy (GTDB): domain Bacteria; phylum Pseudomonadota; class Alphaproteobacteria; order Rhizobiales; family JAUVMS01; genus JAUVMS01. Next base: position 10,940 of record JAUVMS010000054.1, read on the forward strand.
TGCAGCCTCGCCGCCCGCACCAGCAAATTGGCCCTGGGAACTCGTGCTCGCTGGCCCACGGCAATGGCGTGTGCCCCCATTCCCCGCCGATGCCACGCGGTCCGTCCAAGAGCCGCCCTGATCGTACATAACCACCGCCAACACCGGTACCCAAGATCACACCAAAAACCGACCCCGCGCATTCGCCCGCACCGTCCAGAGCTTCTGAAAGGGCAAAGCAGTTGGCGTCATTGGCAAGCTTGACCGGGCGCTCCAGCGCGCCC
>JAUVMS010000289.1 GCA_030600135.1 Hyphomicrobiales bacterium
AAAGTGCCACCGAACCTGCCCTTGGAGAGAGCGAGTTGCTCTAGATTGACGATTGATGGTTCGGCGGGTACGCGCTCGCTCACCGGCGGCAGAGCGCCAGACTTCACTTGCTCGGCAAGAAAGGGCGAGCCCTTGATTTCGAAAGAAAGAGCCTGTCCGGCTGTTGTGACGACGGCACCGCCCAAAAGTAGGGCAGCAACTTGTCTGATGCGCACCTTGATCCAAAGTTTCACCAGTTCTCTCCCTAGTTCGGCCTTAAGCCTTATCGTTGACTAGAAGATAGTTCGAATAGTCCTCGTCCGGGAATATCTCCTGCACGGTATAACCTAACTCCATGACGAGGCTCATGAAATTGGAAACGTTTTCGTCGCGCACTTCAACCAGCATGATCGGGCGGTGCTGGTTGATCAAGCGACGAGCGCCCTCGAGGACATCCAGTTCACGTGCCTCGACGTCGATTTTGATCAAGTGCACCGGCTCATCGACAAGCGCATCGAGCGGCGCGACAGGAATGTCGCCCGGCCTGTTTTCGTCGACCTTGGTCGTGCCGAGGTGGCCGCGCGAGCCGATCATCAGACTGGCGCTCGCGTGTCGGCGACCAACGGCGCGCGCGAGCTTGGAGCGATCGACTGAGGTTAGACGGTTGACATCAATGGTTTGCTCGAGGATTCGACATGCAACCGGATTGGCCTCGATGGGTATGACCCGCCGCGCCTTCATAACGCCGGCAAAATAGACAGTGTGGTTGCCGGTGTTGGCGCCAACGTCGACGATCGTGGTGTCGGCGGGCACGGCGGCACGCAACGCCTCAAGCTCTGCCAGTTCATAGAATTGACCGCGCAGCTGTTGGCGCTCGAGAGTGGGATTGCGCCCGGTATAGGGCAATCGAAAAGTTTGCTCTTCGTGGTTAATCGTGATCCAGTCCGGCGCCTCATCGAGGTGGCGGAGCAGATAGCGACGATCGGCTTCGGCGACGCCCGCAAGTGCCCGCGCGCAGGTAACGGGCGAGGCCATCTTCAGGCATCGGTGGTTCGACCAGAGACGTAAGAAATAGTCGGCGTAGGGTGCCTCTTCGTCAGCAGCGTCGATGATGATGGTTCTTGCGACGTCAGCGCGGATCAAATGAGATCGTCCGACCCACCAATGAAGCGCCATATGAAAAGCGTTGAGGCGGTCGTGGCAGGCAAAGCGGGCGATCTTCGGGACGTGCTGGTTCCCAGCCAAATCGGGTACGGCGGTTGCAGCCCATACAGCATCGTAGGACCTGAGTGCCGGCGCAAGAAAGTGGAAAGCGTTGGGCGAAAGCCGCTCGTCGTGCTCAAGGTGAAAAATCCAATCGCATTGGCGCTCAAGCGCCTCAGCGACACCGGTTACGCGGTTGGAGAATGTTGATTGGCCCAGCTCAATGGCGGGTACTTCAACCAACTCCACAGTCTCAAAGACCTTGCCGTCGTCGGCATCGCGAATTGATTGGTGGATTTCTTCAGATGACTGATTTTCCCCACCCGTTGGGCCAACAATGATGGCGCAGGACCACCTGCGTGGCGTATCAAGCCGCGACGTCGACACGGGGATCCTCGTAGGCGCGGACAAAATGACCGGCGCCGAGATCGATGAGCATAGCGAGCTCGCCGGGGCGCGGAGAGAAGGGTGAGGGCCAGCGCTTGGGCTCGGTCATGGAACCGTCGCGAATTGCGTTAAAGTCGAGGCGCCGGTCGAGATCAGGCGTTGGCACCGAGGCGAGCAGGGCCCTTGTATAGGGATGCAGTGGGTTGTCAAAGATTGCCGCACGCGGGCCAATTTCGACGAGCTTGCCGCGACACATGACGGCTATGCGATCGGCAACGTAATTCACCACGGCCAAATCGTGGGAGATGAAGAGGAACGTCAGCGACAGCTTGTCCTGCAAATCCTTCAGGAGATTGAGCACCTGGGCCTGGGTCGAGACGTCGAGCGCGGAGACAGGCTCATCGCAAATGACCAGTTCGGGACGGAGTATGAGCGAGCGAGCAATGCCGATGCGCTGGCGCTGGCCGCCGGAAAAGCTATGCGGGTATCGGTTGAGATAGCGTGGGTCGAGGCCGACCACTTTCATCAGCTCCTGCACCATTTCGCGACGATAATCGCGATCGCCGATGTTATGAATTTCGAGAGGCTCGCTCAGAATGTCATATGTCGTCATTCGAGGATTGAGCGAGCCGAAGGGGTCCTGGAATATGTATTGGATGCGCTGGCGGTAGGGGGTCAACGCGGCATCGCTGAGTTTGGTGAGATCCACTTTGTGTCCGGCATCATCAAACAAGATCTCGCCTTCATCGGTGTTGATCGCACCCATGATGATCTTCGAAACCGTGGTTTTGCCGCATCCGCTCTCGCCAACAAGGCCGAGGCACTCACCCCGTTCAACTTGAAAGCTGACGTTGTCGACGGCGGTCAGCCAACCATCGTCTTCACCGAATAGAGCAAAAGACTGATTGCGAATTCGGAACCGCTTGGTGAGATCGAGTACTTCGAGGATGACCGGGTCGCGCGGCTCAACGGCATGCAACTTCTGCTCCTCGGCCATCAGATGACCAAGTTCCGGCTTGATCTCGCGCAGCGGCTCGAGGCGCTTGACTTGACCCGGCTCGATGTGGGGCACGGCCTGCATCAGCGCCTTCAGATAGGGATGGCGAGGATTGCCGAGAACATCATCGAGCATTCCTGATTCCGTCAGCTCGCCACGATACATGACCACCACCTCTTCAGCGACGTTTGCGACAACGCCCATGTCGTGGGTGATCATCAAGACGGCCATGTTGAATTCGGTCTGGAGATCGTTGATGAGCCCGAGGATTTGCGCCTGGACAGTTACATCGAGGGCAGTCGTCGGCTCATCGGCAATCAGGAGGGCCGGGCCGCAAACCAATGCCATGGCGATCATGGCACGCTGGCGCAGGCCGCCCGACAGCTCGAACGGATAGCTCTTGTAGGCGCGCGCGGGATCGGGAAAGCGCACCAGTTCAAGCATCTCCAAACAACGCGCTTCGACCTGTTGGCTCGTCAGTTCGGAGTGGAGCCCGAGCGCTTCGCTGATTTGATTGCCGACCGTATGGAGTGGTGAGAGCGAGGTCATCGGCTCCTGAAAAATCATCGAAATGCGACCACCGCGAATCTGGCGATACTCCTCGCTTGTCGGATCGAGCTTGGCCAGGTCGACGGGCTTGCCATCGCCCGCGGCATCGTTGAACAGAATCTCGCCATTTGTGACGCTTGCGTTTTTCGGCAGGATGCCCAGGATTGCTCTCGCCGAGACACTTTTGCCCGATCCGCTCTCGCCGACGATGGCAACGCACGAACCGTGGCGAATGCGAAACGAGACGTCGCGCACGGCATTAACAACGCCCGCCGGGGTTTCGAATGTGACCGCCAGGTTGTTGACGCGGACAAGTTCGTTGTTTGTCGTCAACTTCTGCATGCGATCAACTACCTGGACTATTGCAAGGGCGCGTGGAGCGGACAATTTGATCTACATCTAACCAGCTAACGGCCTCGTGGGCACACGTCAATTTAAAGAGTTGGTCGATAAAGCGCCAGCACGCAGTGTCGTGTACGAGGTGGTGGGTCAAAAGGCCGGTGGGCTCTGACTCATCGAGTGCGCCGGTGCGTCGTTTGCCGAGGTGATCAACGATCGAACCTAGGACCGTTTTCGTGCCGACAAAACCCCGGTGCGCGCGCCAGGCGATGGGGTCGACATGGGTATTGATCTGCGCAAGCCTGGGGCCCGGTCGGGCCGTAGTGCGCGCGCCAAATGTCGAGAGTGCCGCTATACCGATGCCCGGCAAGGTCGCGATGAGTTCATCGGCGATGCGGTTCCAAGGTGGGACGAATATCGGGACAGGGCGCGGGAAATGTTTGATGAGGTTTCGCCCCTCGTCAACTTCGCGCAGCATTTGCTCGAGGGGACGGTGGGGCCCGAATTCGGCGCTCTTTTCGCCTTGCGGTGCGTGATTGGTGTGGCGACAGCCGTGCTGCACCGTCGCTACCAATTTGTGATCGACGAGATGATCTGCGAGTTCAATGGTTGCTCGTGCCGGGATCACCGCCAGAACCAGGGGCACTTGGTGCTCTTGTGAAAGGCTGAGCAGTCGTTCGAGTTCTGGTGTTGGGGAGATGGCGTCATCGTCGCGCCACCAAAATTCCGCGCGACGACCCTGTTGCGCCCAGCGGTCAAGTTCCAATTGCAGGTCTGCCCAGTAGGTCACCTGGCTAAGTGCTCCGCTGCTCAATGAGTTCGGTGATGACTTGGGCCGTTGTCTCGACGCCTGACAGGTCGATGGAGCTGTCGTGATGTTTGGCAGGCATATTGCCGACGTGCTCGGCGAGCGCGCCAAGAGATTGCTCGGTCAACGCGTTTTCCTCCAATACATGGAGCAATTCCAACTGCTCAAAGCGCCGGGCGCGGAACAGCTGCTCGCTTTCGGCACCGGCGGCAAACGGCACGACGATGCTCTTGCATCGCGCAGCGAGGATGTCCATCAAAGTGTTGTATCCGGCCTGTGAAATGGACAGACTCGCCTGGCTCAATAAGTGAGGAAAATCCGGCCGTGCCCATTCAATAGTGACGTTGTCTGGGGCGTTGTTGCAAAGTTGCTCGAAAATGCCGGTGTCCAAGTGGCGACCTGCCAGGAGCCGCCAATGGCGATCGGCCAACGTGCCAGACCGGCGCGCACCGAGGGCGGCCTCGAGCAGTTCGGCACCGACGGCGCCGCCGCCGATTGAAACGATGACTTCGCCCGCAAGGCGGTCGGAAGCGGCCTCGGTTTTTCGAATTGTCGAATTCATGAAAAATGCGTTGACGGAGAAAGAGCGAAATGCAGTCATCGATCGACTCCGCGCGCTCGATAAGCACACACGAGGCATTTCGCCCAAGCGCCGCACCAAAATTGCAGAAGCGTGTGCCTTCTTACGAGACAGGCGATGTTCAATCTACCCAGTGCGCCCGATGTCGTGTGCTGAATTCACGTCCTACGATGTAGCGGCGTGCAAACGTGGAAAGCGAAAAGGGTTCAAAGCTGGGAAGGTGATTCATGAAAAGGCTCGCCTCATCGCATACAACTCGGTACTCCAAGGACTTTCCGACGGGCTTCGAAAGTCTCTCCCGACAGCGGACACGGATTGGCTTGAACTAACCGCAGCAGTAGTTCAGGTTCTTGATACGCC
>JAUVMS010000215.1 GCA_030600135.1 Hyphomicrobiales bacterium
CACAACGATTTCTCTCCACCCACGCCGCCGTCTACAACACCTTCAACGTCCAACGTCATCTTATTTCCCGAAGAACATTGCGCCAATTTCGCAGCGAAGCATCGAGCATGTGGAAGGCCGTGACGGCAGCAGCGTGAACATAAATTTCCTGTATATTTGTGCGACTACCGTTCGATAACGTGACAGAACCATCGCTGGGGCAAATTTCATGGTTCTGGGGATCGTAGCGCTCGACGCACGGTCTCCTAAGGAAGCTCAAAACACGTGGATGCACGGGAGTGCTGAAGAAGCTTTTGCGCTGGCACGGCCCTATCCGTCTGATGGCATGGCTATCGTGCACAAGGGTGAAATGAAGGATGCGGGCGGGTTGCTTAGGGCTTGAATTGATGGAAGGCCGAAACTCGCTTCGAAATCAGATCGAACGCTTCCCCATTGCTTCCCCGCGCCACAATGCCGAGGTGGCGCCAAACGGAACGCCCGCCAAGATTTTGATTTATTGAGAGAAATTGGCGCACCCGGCACGATTCGAACGTGCGACCTCTGCCCAAAGAGGGCAGCCATTTCGACTTGCCGATCGCACTAGCGCTGATGGCGGCGTGCGGGGCGCTCAGTCCCGATGCGATCGAGGGTTATTGTGCCGTGGGCGAGTTGGCTCTGGACGGTGCGATCGCCCATGTGGTCGGTGCGCTGCCGGCGGCGATTGGAGCCAACGCATTGGGCAAGGCTCTCATCTGCCCCGAGAGCTGTGGGCCGGAGGCGGCGTGGGCGTCGGCGGACATGGTCATTCTCGCGGCTCCTCATCTGCTAAATTTGATCAACCATTTCAAAGGCCTGCAAACGCTTCGCCAACCTCAACCCGAACTTGCCGAACCGGCCCCGCCGCTCGCCGACCTGCGCGATGTCAAAGGCCAGGAAAGTGCCAAGCGCGCGCTCGAGGTGGCGGCGGCGGGCGGGCACAACCTCTTGATGATCGGGCCGCCTGGGTCCGGCAAGTCGATGCTGGCCGAGCGGTTGGCGTCGATCCTGCCGCCGCTCAATGCAAAGGAAATGCTCGAGGTCAGTATGATCCAAAGCCTCGCGGGCGAGCTTTCAGGCGGTCTCGTTGGATCGCGGCGACCGTTCCACGCGCCGCACCACTCGGCCTCCATGGCGGCGCTCATCGGCGGTGGTTCCAAGCCACGCCCGGGCGAGGTTGCGCTGGCGCATCTGGGCGTGCTCTATCTCGACGAACTGCCGGAATTTACGCCGCAAGTGCTCGATTCGCTGCGACAGCCCCTCGAAACCGGCGAGACCAGCGTAGCACGCGCCAACCACCGCATAACCTATCCCTCGCGCATTCAGCTTGTTGCGGCAATGAACCCGTGCCGATGCGGCAAGTGGGAACCGGGGGTGGCGTGCCGGCTCGGACAGAATTGTCGCGAACGCTACCAGGCGCGGATCTCGGGACCGCTGCTCGATCGCATTGATCTGCAAATCGAGGTGCCGGCGGTCTCGCCTGCCGATCTGTCTTTGCCGGCGCCGCTCGAAGGCAGCGCCGAGGTGCGAACGCGCGTCACCGCGGCGCGCACGTGCCAGATTGATCGTTTCGAGGCGCTCGGCGCTCCAGGGATCGTGACGACTGCGGCCTGCTCTGGCCGGCACCTGGAGCAGGTTGCGACCCCGCAAGACGATGGTGCGCGCCTATTGACCGAGGCGGCGGAAAGGCTCGGGCTGACTGCACGCGGCTATCATCGCACGCTGCGCGTCGCCCGCACGCTCGCCGATCTGGACGGCACGCAAGACGTCATGAAGAGACACATCGCCGAAGCCCTCAGCTATCGCGGAGAGACCCTCTACCAGTCCATGGCCGCCTAATCGAGGGGCAACGTCGCAGCGTCCCTCGATCACTCATTAGCCATAACCGATAGACGTGGACGGGTCGTGGGCGCGGAGGTTTCACCACACCGCCCTTGTGCCGACATCGTCGTGGTTGGACGTGAAGACCACGCCAATCGCGGCGACTTATGACGGGATGGAGAATATGGGGTCCACCGTCGCTTCACGGACGATTAACCGCGAACGAAAATTCACATCATAGCGTAAGCCAAATTTAAGCCCGAGCGCGCTGAATTGTCACAAAACTGACGAATTTCTTGAAGGAACGCGTCTTGGATAGGCAATCCAAAGAAAAGCGCTCGATCAGCGCATACGAGCGGGCATTCGATGAACGCCGCTCCCTGGGGTCAGCAAGGGCCGCGGGCAGCGCCACCGTGCGAGCGCGGCAAGGATCCGGTGTTGGCAACAAGGCGTCGCTGCGAGTGCTGACATTGTTGACGTATCTGGCGCTGGCGTCGGGGTTGATGCTGGCGTTGGTCGCGCTCGTGCTGGCAATGCCATCCGCACCAAGCAGTGTCGGCTACATCGCGGCGATCGGCGGTACGGCCCTGTTGTTTGGCGGCATCGGCTTGAGCCTTTCGGCGCGGCGACCGGTCGCGGCGGAGCCTTTTGACGAGGCGAGCCCCATTCGGGAACTTGGCGAGCGACTGCACCACGGCATCGAAACGCTCAAAGACATGCAGTGGGAGTACCGCGAAAACGAGGCGCGCTATCGCGATCTGCTCGATCATCAAGAAGACGTCATCCTGCGGCGGGACGACCAGGGGCGATTGATCTTCGTCAACATTGCATTCTGCCGAATTTTCAACATCGAGAACGCCGCCGTGATCGGCCGCACATTCATGCCCGAGGTGGTCGATGGTGAGACCCCCGCAGCACAGCTCGATTCATCGTCCGAGCGACGCCGGCGCTACGTGCAACGAATACAAACAGCCAGTGGGCCACGCTGGTTCGCCTGGGAAGATCAACTCATTCCGGCGAAAGCATCGGCTTCGGGCCAAGTGGAAATCCAGACCATCGGGCGCGACATCACCGATCAGCGAGAACTCGAGCTGACGCTGCAGGAGGCGCGCGACCAGGCCGAGGCGGCGTCGAGTTCGAAATCACGGTTCTTGGCGGTGATGAGCCATGAAATCCGAACGCCATTGAACGGCGTCATCGGGATGACCGGGCTGCTCCTCGACACCCAGCTCTCAAAGGAACAGATATCTTATGCGCGCGCCATCGAGCAGTGCTCGAAGTCGCTGCTCTTTCTGATCAACGAAATTCTCGATTTCTCCAAGCTCGAGGCCGACAAGGTGGTCTTGCACGAGACCCCTTTTGAGCTCCATCTCGCGGTGCAAAGCGTTATCGAACTGTTGGCGCCGAGGGCCCACGAGAAAGGCCTGGAAATAGCTTGGACGATTGATCCGGCATGCCCCAGAACAATTGTCGCCGACGAGATGCGCGTACGACAAATCTTGATGAACCTCGTCGGCAACGCAATCAAGTTCACGGAGAACGGTGGTGTATCGGTGTCGGTGAGCGGTCATGCGATTGCCGAGACGTACGACGCGGACGCGCGCGCGAAAGGCGAGGCACCGCTGCAGCTCGTCATTGACGTACACGACACTGGTATCGGGCTCGCGCAAGAGGCCGTTGCATCAATATTCGCCGAGTTCGAGCAAGCCGATTCGACCTACACGCGACGCTATGGTGGGACGGGCCTGGGACTTGCGATCTCGAGACGCCTCGCGTTGACAATGGGGGGCGATATTACTGTTGAGAGCGTGCTCGGCCAGGGCTCGAAGTTTACCGCTCAAATCAACGCAAAATGCGATACTGATGCTCCGGTACTCGGCGAAATCTGGCGCGCCCAATGCGAGCCGCGGCGGATCCTTGTGGCAATGGGGAACACGCTTGAATCGCGCCTGCTGACGGAATTGCTGTCGGAACTGGGGCATGACGTGAGCTGCCTGTCGCTCGAGGTGGCGCACGAGTTCGTTGTCAGGGCGGCACGCGAGGGCCAACCGTTCGACGTCGTCCTAGCCGGCGCGAAATCGAACCCGCGCCTCGCAGGCCAATTGGTAAGCAAGATGCGCGCGCTCAACGATGTTGTGAATTTGCGTGCATTGGTGCTTATCGACGCCTCGCAACGCGACCTCCTAGGTCGGTGGCGATCGGAAGGTTTCGATGCCTATTTGGTGCGCCCTGTGCGCCCTTCTTCGCTGCTCACACAAATCGCCGGTGTCGAGGTCGTGGCGACCAGTGCCGACGAAGAGCAGGTCGTCAGCTCACCTGCGCAGATCGAGGACGAGCCGAGCGAGCGAGCTTACGCCTCTCGCGTACTCGTCGCTGAGGACAACGAGGTCAACGCGTTACTGGCTTGTCGCATGATGGAGCGTTTGGGCCTCGATGTTACGCGGGTGAACAACGGTGCCGAGGCTGTGTCCGTAGTTGTCGATAGCACTGCGGGTGACGATCTGGGCTTTGATCTGATTTTCATGGATGTGCACATGCCGGAGATGGACGGCCTCGAGGCCACGCGGCGCATCCGCGGCCATTTCGAGGTGGCAACGCTCGGCAAGGCCCCGCCAATCATTGCGCTGACCGCCAATGCATTTGCCGAGGATAGGGCGCGCTGTCTCGAAGCTGGAATGGTCGACCACTTCGCAAAACCCTTCGAGCTACACCAACTGGAAGAGGTTCTTGCGAAATGGTGTGGCAACGATTGTAGCGCTAAACGAGACGGCGCGCTTGAAGCAATCAGCGCCTGAACTGGGTTGGCGATTTCGCCGGCGCGACGGTGTCGCTCGCTCTAGCCATTTGCCGACCGCGGCTGATCCTCGCTGCACTTGGGACTGCACACGACACTCACACCGGGCTACGGTCGCAGAAGGAACAGTGTTTCCGCTTGGGAAGGAAGCATACAAACGTTCTGTATGCTCGGATTGACCCTCGCTGAACCAACTGCTCGCCGAGGGCACCGAATCATTTGCCCCTGGCGGCCAAAAACCTCGATTTGCGATGATTCAACTCGTCCACAGCTTGTCATCCGCTCGACACGCGTCATGCTTACTGGCGCGGTGTGGACTTGCTACGGATTGCGTTAAACCGTTTGATTATCGTCTGGTTTTATGGCCGAATCGACTTGAGATGCGTCGTTGTCCTCGGTGCGGCTTAGGAACAATTCAACAAACTGGCGCTCGAGGGCATGGCAGGGAGACGGAAAATGCGGCTGAAACCGACAGGGCCGAGAGGGCTTGTCCGTAGGTTCAAACCCGCACGACCGTTCGGAACCAAGCCATACCGCTTTCTCAAACGCAGCACGGGCAAGCCTCGCAGAAGGCCGTTCGCGCTGCGCCGCCGACCGCTCAAAGTCTATGGCAGCATTGGAAATCTGGAGGTGCGGCTTGCCCGGTCGCGCGGCGACGTGCGCCGCGCGCAGCGCCTTCGTTACGAAGTGTTCTATGAGGAAATGTCGGCGATCCCGGATGCCACGGCGTTGCTCAAGCGGCGCGATGAAGATGTCTACGACACTGTGTGCGATCATTTGCTCGTCGTTGATCGGGGTGTCGCTCCGACCAATAAACGGCGACCGTGGCGACGGCGCCCTCGCGTGATCGGGACCTATCGCGTGTTGCGTCAGGACGTGGCCGACTGTCATGACGGGTTTTACACGCAAGGGGAATACGACATTGCGCCATTGATAGCGGCGAGACCCGATTGCCAGTTCATCGAGCTCGGGCGTTCATGTGTGCTCAAGCCTTACCGCAATCGCCGCACGCTGGAACTCCTATGGCACGGGCTTTGGACTTACGTCCGCGAACACGGAATCGATGTCATGATCGGTTGTGCGAGCTTTGAGGGAACCGATCCGAGCATCCACGCCCAGGCGATGAGTTTCCTTTATCACAACGCGCTTGCACCCGAGGAGTGGCGCGTTCGTGCGCACAGCCACCTCCATGTCGAGATGAACGTGCTGGCGGCCGACGAGGTGGACAACCGCAAAGCGCTCAAAGCGCTGCCGCCGCTGATCAAAGGCTATCTGCGGCTCGGTGCCTACGTCGGCGATGGGGCGGTGATCGATCGTCAGTTTGGCACCACCGATGTTTTGGTCATCTGTCCGATCGAGGCCATCGACCCGAGATACTTCGCTCATTTCGGTGCGCCGGACGAGCAGACGGCGAGAATTGCGCCGGAGGCCAAGCGAGTTATGTAGCCAGCACGCAGCATGCCGACGCGTCCGCCTACGTATGCGGCGCCGGTCAAGCCACTTTTCACCAAAACGCGTGGCCACGATGTCCAAAACTGGATCGCTCTGCTCGCGCG
>JAUVMS010000259.1 GCA_030600135.1 Hyphomicrobiales bacterium
ATTTCTGGCCTTGTTGTCGAGAATACCAACCAAACATAGAGGCGGGGGGAGCTGGTCGTTCACCGGCTTGGCGCACTCAATCCGTGTCTCTCCGCGAAAAAGAGCGAGAGGCTGATATGGGTGCGGCGGCGGCACTTCAAACAAGATCGTCATTCCAGCGCCGTTTATCATCGGCTCTCAAGCGCTGTTCGAGCCGCATAACTTTGGCGGCGTTAGCTTTGCTCGGCGCTACCGTCGCGGCAAATGCCCAAGACAATCGGATTATTCATCCGGGTGATATGGCGGTTACAGGCTTTTCGGGAATCACGTTTCCGTTCGAAGGTCTGGCGCCAGGCGTTAACCCTCTCGATGAAACATTTATCAACACTGACGGCGCCAGCTTGCGCATTTTTTCGCTCAGGTCGGTCGGCGAACCGCCGAAAGGCCAGCTAGTCAACACGCCTCCGCCCTTTGAAGTCAAGGCGAGCCAGATCGGACAAGTTTTCGGCCTGGCCTACGACGACGGAAAGGGCGTTACGCCCGCCGGTGAAAGCGGTGACGAAGCCGGGGAACTCATCCCCAATCTCTATGCCACCGTGACGTCCTTGCTTGGCTTGCAAATTGTGATCCCGGACGCCGACGCAGATGGCCGCCCCGAACGTACCCGAAAAGGACAAGCTGGGGCGGAGTTCATGTCCGGGCAATTCGGCATCGCCAACGGCGGTGGCCCCGGCAGCATTTGGAAGATTGACGGGCGCACCGGCGAAGTGAGCCTGTTTGCCAACGTCAAGCTCGACGACGTTGCCAACAGCGGACCCGGCCTCGGCAACATTGCCTTTGATGCTGCCACCCGACAGCTGTTTGTCTCCGACCTCGACACCGGCATGATCCATCGCTTCGATTTGCAAGGAAACGACCTCGGTCGGTTTGATCACGGTGAGAGCGCTCGCCCCAACAAGGGTCTCGAACCTGTCTCCCATGATGCGGCCAACCGTATGGACATCACGAACGCCACGTTCGACACAGAAAGCCCGGATACTTGGGGTTTCGCCGACAAGCAACGACGCGTGCACGGCTTGGCGGTGCACTCCGGCCGGCTCTACTACGCCGTCGAGGAGGGGCCGCAAATCTGGTCCGTCGGGATCAACAGCGATGGCAGTTTTGCAGCCGATGCGCGATGGGAACTCGACGTCAAAGCCAAGCGCAAGTTCCCGGTGACCGACATCGTCTTCGATCGCAAGGGCTATATGTACCTCGCCCAGCGCGGACACGTGCAGAACCGCTACGACTATAGCCGGTTTGCCCAACCGGAGCGGGCGATGGTGTTGCGCTACTGGCGTGAGACGCCTGACGATCCGGAAACCGAAAGCATTTGGGTCGAGGCGCCTCAGGAATATGCCGTTGGCTTTCCGACCGATCATCGCATGACGACCGGCGGCATCGACATCGGCTACGATTACGATGACAAAGGCAATCTCGCGCCTGGTTCGTGTGATGGCATGATCGCCAAGACGGGCGACCTGCTGCGCGAGAATGAAGAGTTTGCAGACCGGCTCGTCGAAGGCGGGCCGAGCGCCGTTCACGGCGTGCAGCTCACGCACAAATCGTTGGTTCGGCCGAAAAATGTGCCCCCTTGGGAAAGCTACTTTGTCGATTACGACGGCAGCTTCGATGATCCCGAGGTGCGCGGCCATATTGGCGACGTGGAGATTTGGAAGGACTGCCGCGGCTATGGCTATGGCGAATTCATTCCCTATCCCGGCGAGTTGCCGACACCTGAATATCCGGGCGGAGCCCCGTGCATTGATGTCACCAGGATCGAGTACACGTGCGACTTGGCCGGCGAGCTCAATGTTGATCTCTATGTGAAGGATAACGCTGGAATAGGCGGAGATTCGATCAAATCGAAGTCCCTCAAGCCCGGTGTTTCCGTTTCCCCAACCATGCAAACGCGACCAGGGGCAGCGTCTCCGTTCAGGCTCGGAATATTCGGAGCCTTCCCGAACGAGACGTTCCAGGTGGGTGTCTGTTTCTACAACAGCGCAGATGCCGAGAGCGGCGGGTCATTCCCGTGCTGTAAGGCACGGATCCCGCTCACCACGCCACCTGAAGCCTGCGCGCATTGAGGGAGGATGTGATGATGACATTTCCTCTCAAAGCGAACCGCGGGCCCCACAAGGTCACGGAGAAAATTATGCATCCCCTTAAGCAATTGCGGGGCGTTGCGCGTTGGCTGATGGCGGCCGGTCTTTCGATCGGCATCGGGGCGGCTGCATTGCCGCGACCGGCGTCGGCCGACCATCAAGGCGAACCCTCGTTTGAATTCACCAAGGCGGGAGAGCAGTTCGGCTGCGACTACGTCCGCTTCAAATTTCGTTTTAGCCTGGATACCGGTGGCGGGCTGGTTCAAGTCGCCAACATTACGGATCCGGTCCTGAATTTCCGAGATCGCTTGCCAGCGGGCCTATCCTGGGTCTCAGCCTCGATCGAGGGTGACGTAACCGGTCCAGGCGGTGGGGCGATCCCACCTCATTCCATCACGAGCGATGTCAACACCGACGATAAGCTCGGTTGGACTGGTCTTCATCTCTCGGCCATTGACCTGAATGGAGACGGGTCGGGGTTAAGTTTCACAATCACGGCCGTGGCCAAGATCGATAAGGCGGCCTTCCCCGCGCCTGCCGAGATCGAGAACCAGGCGACCATGTCGTTCAACTCGCCGCTCATTGGCGGCGGCATCGTCATGCCATCCCATCAGCACGGCGTGCCTGATGACGACAACATGGAAACCGGCGAGCCGACCAAGGTATGGATCGATGTCACCGATTGTGATGGCGATCCTGGTGGCGGGCCGGGCACCGATCCGGACGCTCCCTGCTTCACGGTCGAGGGTGGCGACATCGAGTGCGATCCGTTCGGTGGCGGCAACTTCATCTACAAGATGCCTGTCGGTCCGGAAATGGCTGGCAAAACCATCGAGATCGTTTCTCTGACGCCCGGCGTGATCGTCAATCCCGACTCGCAGGTTGTCCCTGCCGGCGGCGGCGTCCTCGATTGGACGATCGTCGGTGCGGCGCCTGGCATGGTGGTCGAGCTGGCGGTAACGGGTGTCGATGCGTCGGCTGGCCCCGAGGAAGGTCTCGGGCTTTGTTGCTCGCAGCGCATCGAGATTGTCATTCCAGAAGATCTCGATTGCCCGGAGGTCGAAGCCCCCAATATTCGGGTGGAGAAATTCGCCGAGGTCGACGAGTGTACGCTCGACGGCGGCTGTCAGTTCCGCATTCGCGCGACCAACACCGGTCCTGGTGTCTATGACGGCAAGATTGTTCTCGACGAGGTCGTCGCACCGGGCGACGCCGATATCGACGGCGGTCCAAATCCGCCGTGGAGTTGTGGCGACAATCCGGACGGCAGCAAATACTGCGAACATCCCGACGTTGTGCTCAACGCGGGCGAATTCGTAGAGCTCGAGCTATCGTTCAAGCCGCATGCCGGCTGGGCCTGGGACTACATCCAGAACTGCGCGCGATACAACTACGATGCCAGTGGCAAACCGCTTTTCGGCATTCAAACCGACGATAAGGCATGCGCGGAAATCCCGATCTGCACGGACCCAAATGGATGCGATGTGGCGCCGGTTGAAGAAACCCAACCAGATCTCGAGGTCCGAAAGACGGGCCACGATATTTGCTCCGTCGATGGCAAGTGCCAGTTCACGGTCACGTTCCGCAATGTCGGCGAGCGAACCTTTACGGGCCCCCTCACCGTCATCGATGAGTTCAAGACCACGGCGCCGGACGATGTCGTCTTCTCGCCGGTTGGCCCCTGGTCCTGCGCCATGCTTTCGCCCACTCTGTTCCGTTGTGACCATCCTGGAATAACATTGGTTGCCGGGGCCCAGACAACGCTCCTTGTCATGGCCAAGATCAACGATCCGTTTTCTTATCCTGACGGCAAGATTGTCAACTGTGCCACGCTCGAGCGGGTCGATGGTGAAGTCAACACCGCCAACAACGGTGAGTCTTGCCACGCAATCGGCATGCCGGAAGAGCGTCCGACCCCCAACGATCAAGCCGATCTGTCGATTACGAAGATGTGCGAGGCGGGTGTGCTCGGTCGTGCCATTCCGTGCCGGATCACGGTCACGAACAATGGTGGGGCCGCGCCTGACGGTTTGGTCACGATCGACGATAGCTCGGTCGCGATCGGCGAGGATGCTCCTGTCGCCATGCAAACGGTGACGCCTGACAGGCCTGATTGGACTTGTGGTCCTGTTCCGGCCGGCGAGCTCACCTGCACGATCCCAGGCAGTGCGCTGCCACCGGGTACGTCGCGGCATTTCGACGTGACGATGTCAGTCGCCAACGGCTTGCGGTTCCGCAACTGTGCTGAAGGTCGCTTCCACCCCGTACCGGAAGACGATACGACCGTGCGGTTCGGCCCGGCGTGCGCCGAAGGCGGAACGGATATCGTCGTCGAGAAAACCGGCGACACGGACTGTGAAGCTGGGGACGAGTGCACATTTGAGGTGACGGTCAGAAACCAAGGCGACGTCGGGTTTGACGGCGACGTCCGGTTGTCGGACGGCGTGTTGGGCCTTGGCGGAACTTTGGAGATCGTCTCGATCGCGCCGCCGCTTGGGTGTGGTGTCGAGCCGACATCGCTGCCGTTCAGCTGCATCGCGCGTGTGAAACTCGCCCCTGAGGAAGCTCTCACGCACACGATCGTCGTGCGAATTCCCGATGACATGGGTGAGGAAACCAATCTGCGTAACTGCTTCGTGGCGAGCGATGCTGATGCCGCCGGTACCGGCACGAGTTCTGACGCACCGACAGACGGTGATAGGGACGACCCCGAAGAGGCGCGCCCCTATGCCTGCCATCCGTTCGCCATCAGCTCTCGCAAGGAGCCGCCGAGGTGTGGCAGTGGGCTCGTGCTCAATAGTGCCGGGCGTTGTGTATGTCCGCGAGGTACGAAATGGAACGGCCGTCGGTGTGCCGGTGAGGCCAAGGATCCTATACCGCCGGTCATACCCCCGGTGGTCGAACCACCGAAATGCCGCAGCGGATGGAATAAATTCCGCTCGCAGAAGGCCGTGCCGCGCGGTTGGCGCTCCTATACGGCTGGCCGTGGTCGCAACCGGATCTGGTGCGCCCGCCCGACACCACCACCTCCGCCGCCGCCTTGCCGGACCGGATGGAAGCCGTTCAAGTCCGGGGGCGCGGTGCCGAGGGGCTGGAAGTCCTATGCGGTCGGTCAAGGCAACCGACGCGTCTGGTGCGCGCGTCCGACACCTCCACCACCGCCGCCACCTTGCCGGACCGGCTGGAAGCCGTTCAAGTCCAAGGGTGCGGTGCCGCGAGGCTGGAAGTCCTACGTGGTCGGCCAAGGACACCAGCGTGTCTGGTGCGCGCGTCCTACACCGCCGCCGCCCCCGCCGCCCTGCCGGACCGGCTGGAAGCCGTTCAAGTCCAAGGGTGCGGTGCCGCGAGGCTGGAAGTCCTACGTGGTCGGCCAAGGCAACCGGCGCATCTGGTGCGCGCGTCCGACACCGCCACCACCGCCGCCGCTTTGCCGGACTGGATGGAAGCCGTTCAAGTCCGGGGGCGCGGTGCCGAAGGGTTGGAAGTCCTACGTGGTTGGTCAAGGGCATCGGCGGATCTGGTGCGCGCGTCCGACACGGCAATCTTGCCCGAAGTATACGAGAGGCAAGTACAAGCCGAATTGCAAGCCA
>JAUVMS010000418.1 GCA_030600135.1 Hyphomicrobiales bacterium
ATGCGCGGCGATGGCGAGGCGCAGAGAACGAAGATTCTGGCCGATGCATTCGGACAGGACCCCGACTTTTTCACGTTCTATCGCTCGATGCAGGCTTATGAAAAAGGGCTGCAGGCCAAGGACACACGTTTGGTGATTAGCCCCAACACCGATTTCTTCCGCTACTTCAACAACCCGGATGGTACGGCCGGCGCGTCAAGCAGCGCAAAACCAGGATCGACCAGTACCAAACAGTAATGCCGTAAATGACGGATTTTATTGTCGCAATCGGCTTGGTCTTGGTCATCGAAGGACTTCTTTGGGCCGCTTTTCCGCACTACGCGTTGCGGATGCTCGAGGCGGCGGCCGAGGCGCCCGAGTCGAACCTTAGGATCGCCGGCGCGGTGGCCGTGGCGGTTGGAGTCTTCATTGTATGGCTGGTTCGGCATTAGGTTTTTGGTGTGTGTCGGGATTTGTTTGTTTTGATGATGAGATTTGCCGCCTGGCCCTTTAAGGTATTCAAAAGGTCTCGACGCGTGGCGGCAGGCTGTTAGTTGAACGGGAGTTGTGGCCAATGATCCCTCTGTCATCACCGGCTGATGGACGACGAGGCTGCGGTGCGCCAGCCGGCCGGGCTCGTATGCCGGGCTATGCAAGGCGTGCCGGTCTTGCAGGCATCCTCGCTGGCGCCATCGTTGCGCAGTCAGCGGGATCGGCGTTGGCATGTCGCGACACGCTCGCGCCTATCGTTGAGGTGCTCATCGATTCGGTGGTCAATATCTCGACAACGCAACAGCTCAAGGGTCCCTCCGGGATACCGCTGCCGCGGGTCCCAAAAGGTTCGCCGTTCGAAGAATTCTTCAAGGACTATTTCGACAATTCGCCGCAACCGCGCCAACGACGTCGAGTGAGTTCGCTGGGCTCGGGTTTCGTTATCGACCCTTCGGGCCTTATCGTCACCAACAACCACGTGATCTCGGAAGCCGATGAGATCGTCGTCAACTTCAACGATGGCTCAAAGCTCAAAGTCAAGGAAGTGGTTGGGCGTGACCCCAAGACCGATCTCGCGTTGCTCCGCGTCGAGCCGAAAGCGCCGTTGACGGCAGTCGGGTTTGGCGATTCGTCACGAATGCGCGTTGGCGATTGCGTGATCGCGATTGGCAATCCGTTCGGGCTCGGGGGGTCGGTTACGTCAGGCATCATCTCGGCGAAAAAACGCGATATCAAAAATGGCCCATATGACGAATTCCTGCAAACCGATGCGGCGATCAATAAGGGCAACTCCGGTGGCCCACTTTTCAACCTCAATCGTGAAGTGATCGGCATCAACACTGCGATTATTTCACCGACGGGTGGTTCGATCGGCATCGGCTTTGCTGTGCCGGCAAACACTGCCGAGCATGTCATCGACCAGCTCAGGCAATATGGCGAAACGCGCCGTGGTTGGCTCGGAGTGCGAATCCAATCGGTCACCGATGAGATTGCCGAAAGCCTTGGCATGGCCAAACCCAAGGGCGCGTTGATCGCCAGCGTTTCGGATAACGGACCGGCTGCCAAGGGCGGCATCGAGGCAGGTGATATCATTCTGCGGTTTGACGGGCGTGACGTTGCGAGCATGCGCGAGCTGCCCCGCATCGTGGCACGGGCACCGATCGGCAAGAGTATCGAGGTGGAAATACTCCGCAAGGGCAAGCGGGAGACCGTGACGATTACCATCGGCCGTTTGGAAGAGGCGGCGCTCGAGGCCGGCGAACCCAAGGTCGATGAGGACGGTCGCCCGCAGGAGCAAAAGCTGCTCGGGCTTTCGATTGGTCCTTTGTCAGATGATTTGCGCAAACAATATGGCATCAAGGACGATGTCAACGGGGTTGTCGTGACTGAAGTCGACCCAGACAGCAAAGCGGCGGAGAAAAATATCAAACCTGGCGACGTGATCGTCGAAGTGACGCAGGAAGCCGTCAGCAATCCGGGCGAGGTCAAATCGCGTGTCGATCAGATCAGGAGATCCGGGCGCAAGACGGTGTTGTTCCTGATCGCCGGGCCGGACGGCGAATTGCGCTTCGTAGCGGTGCCGATCGAAAAGGACGACAAGGACGACAAGGGCGACAAGGGTTAGACCATGATCTTTTTGATTGGAATCATGATCCAGTTTTTTTCGCTCACGCCAAATGCGCCTGCGGCGCATGGCTGCGCAGGCGCGGTGCGTCTTTGTTTGCGCTACCGCTCGCGACAAGCGCTCGCACCTTGAGCGCGATGCGCCGGGCCGCAGTCGCGGCCTGAAGCGCGGCCGTTCAAAATGATCGCGCTTTAGTTATTTTCTGCTCACGGCTGTTCGGCCCGCAGGGCCGGCCTTTGCAGGTGCAGCGCGCACTCCGAGCCGCAATGGCGGGCGTTTCAGCGGTTCCACCAAAATTGATACGGCTCTAGCCTCAAGCAGGCAGTCCGCCAATTGGGGGGCCTGGGTGCTATCCGCCCAGCGGAGCACCGGCGCCGCGAAGGCCGCCGAGGTAGCGTTTCAGGTCGTCCGATCGCTTGAACGGCATGCGCGACTTTTCCCTTTTGATGTCGAAATCAGGAATAAGGTTTTGAACCTCAATGAACTCCCACTCGGCGTCATCGGTTCTGCCGACGTGCCAATAAGCGGACGCCAGCGTCAGATGGGCGCCCGGGAAATGAGGGTTCTGCTTTGTGACATGCTCGCCGATACGAACGACGTCTTGATAACGGGCGGCCACAAAGTGGGCGAGCGATTCGATCCATGCGAAGTAGAACGGATAGTGTGGGCTCAACTTTTTCGCTGCGGCAATCGCCACGAGACTCTTTTCGGGTTGGCCCGACAATGCCAAAATCTGTGCCTTCTGGGCAAAGCCGTCGGCATAGTTTGGGTCGATCTGAAGAGCACGGTCGATGGCGCGCAGGGCCTCGTCGTGGCGGCCCTGACTGAGATAGAAATTCGACGTTGCAAAGTGCACTTGGCGAATGGAGTCGTCGGCGATCAAAGCTTTTCGGAGGTAGCGTTCTCCTTCAGTAATTGAGGTTTCGCGGGACTCTGACCATCCGAAAAACATATCCATAGCGTGGGTCAGCGCGACATCAGCGTGGGCGCGGGCGAACGAAGGGTCGAGGCGACCTGCCTCGACAAAAAGCTCCCTCGCCTCCTTATTGGTTTCCCGCGTGAAGCGTTGCAGGCGCTCGATACCGCGCAGAAAAATGTCATAGGCATCGATCCGCGCTTCCGGAGGCTTATCCAGCCTTTTGTTTTCCGTCGACGTGAGCTGAACTGACATGGCATCGACGACCTTGCGGGTTACTTCGTCCTGGAAGGCAAAAATCTCCTCCAGGCGCCGATCGTACCTGGCGGCCCATTTGTTGGAACCCGACTTTGCATCGATGAGCTTTACGTTGATGCGAAAGCGATCACCGATCTTCCTGATGCTTCCTTCCAGCACATGGCCGACATTGAGTTCGCGTGCGATTTCGCGAACGTCGCGTGCCTGGCCCTTGTAGGCGAAGGTCGAGTGCCGGGCCATAACCAGTAGGCCCGAGACTTGCGAGAGATCGGTGATGAGGTCATCCGTGATGCCGTCGGCAAAATACTACTGATCCGGATCGTTGCTGAGGTTGAGTAGGGGCAAGACGGCGAGCGACGGTCTGGCATCGGTTTGCGCCATGACCGTCGGTTGGTCTGACCCGTCGCCGACAAGCGAATAGAGTG
>JAUVMS010000130.1 GCA_030600135.1 Hyphomicrobiales bacterium
CTGGCCGCCACATCCAATACGGCACCGGCGAGGTGGGCCGCGTAGGTTGGTGAGCCACGCTGATCGTCGACCACGCCAACCTCGTCTCGCTCGCCCGCCAATCGCAGCATCGTCTTGACGAAGTTCTGTCCAAATGGGCTGTACACCCAAGCGGTACGGAAAATGATATGGCGCTCCGTCGCGTTGGCGACGGCAACCTCACCAGCCAGTTTCGAGGCGCCATAGACACATTGCGGCGACGTGCTGTCCGTTTCGATGTAGGGCGACGTCTTGCGGCCGTCAAAAACATAATCTGTAGAGATGTGCAGAATAGGCACACCACGATCACTGGCAGCTTCGGCCAATAGCCGCGCTCCGTCACGGTTGAGGGCAAATGCCGCATCGGGCTCGCTCTCGGCACTGTCCACCGCCGTATAGGCCGCGGTATTGATAATCACGTCCGGGCGAACATCAGCGACATTGCGGTGGATGGTCGGCGGCTCGCACAAGTCGAGCGCCGGACGCCCTACGGCACAGGCGGACACGTCCTTGCGCGCCAAGGCAGCGCTGACCAAACACTGGGCAAGCTGACCTTGCCAACCCGCAATCAGCAACCTCATGAAATCATTACTCCAATCGTCGTTGCCGCCAGACAAGAGCGGCCTTTAGCGAGCGCTCTGCCAGGACATAAGTGCCACATGCAAGCCAGTCATGAACCTGGCCGGTTTGCCGCCCAAGGAACATATGCTCACGGAGTATGAATTAACGAGAAATTCAGCCTCTTGGGAATAACCTGCTGCTTGGGTTCGGATTGGGTCTATTGGGGTACCATACCCATGCTAAATGCCGCAATTAGCGCAGGAAAGCAACGCTCTCTGCTGAGCGAGTATGCATCTGTTTTGGGCGACGCGTTGCTTCGTCACCGGGCTCACGTTGCTGAGCATTCCGCGCGAATCGAGGCCGAACTGGCCAATCGCATGAAGTCGGAATTCATCGCCAACATGAGCCACGAGTTGCGCACACCACTTAACTCGATCATAGGCTTTTCACGGCTCTTGATGGAACACAACGAACAAAATCTGAGCGCCGACGATGTCGTCGAATACGCTGGTTTGGCCAATCAGGCCGCGCAGCACCTTTTGGCGATCATCAACGACATCCTAGAAATCTCGAAGATCCAAAGCGGTCGCTTCACGCTCGAGCGTCGCGAACTCGACCTCGAAGAGATCCTCAAGTCCTGCATGTCGTTCTTCTCACTGACGGCAAAGGATTACGGCGTAACGCTCGTGAGCGACGTCAACCGCGAGCTGCCACTGATCAGTGGAGATGCCGTCAAGCTCAAGCAGATATTCACCAACCTGATCTCCAATGCGGTGAAGTTTAGCGGCGAAGGCGGCACGGTCGAGGTCCGCGGCGAAGTCACCAGCAACGGTTCCGCCCGCGTCATCGTCAAGGACAGTGGCATCGGCATGACCGAGGAAGAACTCAGCGTGGCGCTGACACCGTTTGGTCAGGTCGATGGCAGTCGCGCCCGCATGCGAGAAGGGACCGGGCTTGGCCTACCCATCGCTCGTGCATTGACGGAGCTGCATGGCGCCGAGTTTGATGTAACGAGTGAGAAGGACGTCGGAACGACGGTTCGGATCGAGTTTGCGGCGGTGAAGAAAACACCTCGCCTGGAGCAAAACTCCGAGGCAACGACGGATCAATCGCGAGACCAGGCAGAGATTGCCGAAACTGTCTGACAGCCAGGCGCATCTATGGAGAATATATTAGAATGATGCACGAGCCAAACGAACAAGAGAGCGCCGCTGAGGAAGTCGATTGCTCGATTGGTCGCATCGTTTCCGTGACCGGATCGAAAGCGATCGTCATGCTCGACAACGAAAAACTCGGCTATAAAAACGGATCGATAAATCGGCCAGAAATGGGAACCCTGCTCTGCATCACCGTTGCTCGAACCGTCGCACTGGGTCTGGTCTCTGCGCTCAGCGTACCTGTCCCTGCCCAGCGCGAAGGTGATCCCGAGATCTGGATCGCCGAGCTTAACCTCGTTGGCGAGCTGCCGTTGGATGAAAATGGCCAACCAGGCAAATTCAATCGCGGTATTTCGGTTTATCCTGCACTCGGTGATCTTGTCCGTATTGCAACCCAGGATGAGCTCAAAAAATCGTTCTCGGCGCAGGGCGAGCACGCCGTGTGTGTCGGCGCGATCCGACAGGACGCGACGATCCCAGCCATGGTCAAGACCGACGATCTACTCGGCAAACACTTTGCCATCCTGGGCACGACGGGAACCGGCAAGTCATGTACCACGGCACTCATCTTGCGGGCGATCTTGGAGAAAAACCCGAACGCGCACATTATTCTCCTCGATCCTCACAACGAGTATGCCACGGCCTTTGGCCCGATGGCCGAGGTCGTCACTCCGCACAATCTCCACCTGCCGTACTGGCTGCTGACCTTTGAAGAATTGCTCGAAGTCCTCATCGGCGACCCCAGTGCGCGCAAGAATGAGGTGGAAATCCTGCAGGAACTGGTTCCGATCTGCAAAGGCCGATATGGCATGGCAAGTCGCAGCCCGGTCTCTGGCAAGCTGCGACGCAACTCTGAGTTGCCCGGTTACTCCGTTGACACGCCCGTGCCATATCGGATTTCCGAACTCATCGGCTTGATCGACGAGCGCATGGGGTTGTTGGAGAACAAGAAGGATCTATCACCTTATCGCCTGCTCAAGGCCCGCATTGAAACCATCACGAAGGATCAACGATACGCCTTCATGTTTGGCAGCCTGACGGTCAACGACTCGATGGCTGAGGTTCTCGGCCGCATCTTTCGGGTTCCGGTGGACGGTCGCCCAATCACAATATTGGAACTGACGGGGCTACCGACCGAGATCGTCAACGTCGTCGTATCCGTACTTTGCCGGATGACGTTCGACTTTGCACTGTGGGGTGATGGCAAGGTTCCGGTCACCCTGGTCTGCGAAGAGGCCCACCGCTACGTACCCAACAACCCGAACAATGGTTTCGAGCCTGCCAAGCGCGCCATCGCCAAGATCGCCAAGGAAGGCCGAAAGTATGGTGCCTCGTTGTGCATTGTGACACAGCGCCCGGCCGAAATTGACCCGACGATCCTCTCACAATGCAACACCGTGTTCGCATTACGTATGTCGAATGACCGCGACCAAGAGATCGTCACGGCGGCCATCTCTGACACGGGCTCTGGTTTGTTGGAATTCCTACCCGCGTTGGGAGCTCGCGAGGCGATTGCATTTGGCGACGGCGTAACGCTTCCGGTTCGGATCAAATTCCACGAATTGCCAAAGCATGCGTTACCGCGTTCGTCCTCGGCCAAGTTCTCCGAGAAATGGCAAGAGTCCGTGGGCGACGATCAGCTTCTTGATCTCATTGTCGAGCGTTGGAGGGCTTCAGACCATTTCATCGTCTCAGATCCTGAGCCACGAATTCAGGACAATGAGAACACTAAGGCGATCGAGCTCAAGGTTGAAACGGAACCGCTTTCGCGACCCGCAGCGCATGCTGAGTTTGACCATCACTCACCAGAGGCCAACCAGATTCCCGCGGCGGCAGAAATCGCGCTGTCGGACAACCGTGCAGCTCAGCCGCCGACCGTCATTGAGCGCCAACCCTCAGTGCCAGCGCCGACGGCAAATGGTCCCGCAGAGCGCCACGCGGCGGCTCCCTCCGTATCGCTTCGCAAACCGCAAAATGGCTTGGCCGCGAGAGAGCCGTCACATTTGCTGCGTCGCAGCGAGCCGTCGGATCGCACCCCCATGTCCCGTGACGACATTCGTTCGCGATTGCGCCGGTCCAGCCGGTCACTGACGAATGAGACGACCTGAGGGAAAGCTGCCCGGCGCCGTCTTGGAGCTACCCTGCTGAATTTTGCAGAAGGCCCCAGCGACGGACTCGGGCCCACACCTACAAACCAAAGTAATCCGGTAGGTCCGCAAGTCTCGGGTGTTGACGATCCTTGTCAGAGAGAATTGCTTGGCCAGCATCGATCGGCCAATCGATGCCGAGATCCGGGTCGTCCCAGGCGATGCCATGATCATGCGCTGGCTCATAAAACGCAGTGACTTTGTAAAGCACTTCCGTATCGTTGGTCAGCGTGCAAAAGCCATGAGCAAAGCCCTCAGGCACCCAAATCTGGTTCCAATCCTCGGCGCTGAGCTCGACTGAAACATGGCGACCATAACTCGGCGAGCCACGGCGAATATCGACGGCCACGTCTAAGATCGCGCCGCGTATCACGCGCAAGAGTTTGCCTTGCGCGTGCGGTGGTGACTGGAAATGCAACCCTCGCACCACACCCTTGTCGCGTGACAGCGAGTGGTTGTCTTGTACGAAGACGGCGTCGATGCCAATTTCGGCAAGCGCCCTTTGATTGTAGGTCTCAGAAAAGAAGCCACGCGCGTCGCTGAACCGTTTCGGCGCTATGACCTTGACGCCCGCCAACGCCGTCTCCTGCACCTGCATCGTCCGTTCTCTCCGTTTCTTGCCGACCTTTGCCAAAACCACGCATCGATGACCACCGATCTCGATACATACCACCTCGCCCGCGACTATTCGGCAACCATCACTGAAACGTAACCAACAAGGCGTTGACAAAGCCACGTGATTGCCCATATCGGCCGTTAACATCTATCAACTTGATATATGTCGCCGTAACCCACACCAAATTGCCAAAGCGAGACAGCACGATGAACGTGAGAACCCTTTGCCTCGGAATTCTCTATTTCGGTGAGGCGACAGGTTATGAGATTCGCAAGACGGCGTCGGAGGGTGGCTTTAGCCATTTCATCGAGGCCAACTACGGCTCGATCTACCCGGCATTGACCAAGCTGACACAGGACGAGTTGGTCACCATGCGCGAGGAGGTGTTTTCTGGCAAACCCTCGCGCAAGGTCTATGCTTTGACCGACCAGGGGCGCGAGGCCTTGAAGGCGGCTCTCAATGAGCCGCTGCGCGCAGACATATTCAAATCGGAGTTTCTCTTCCTATCTCTCTATGCAGACTTGCTGGGCACGGAACGATTGACCGAGATCATGAAGCAACGTCGCGCCGACTTGAGAAATGAACTGACGCGCCTGCACGATGCGATGGGCCAGTGTGACCATCCGGGCAGCAATTTCGCCATCGGCTATGGCATCGCGCTCACCGAAGCCGCGATAAGCTATATGGCCACGCATGCTGCGTCCGCCTCGGGTCTTCAAGTCGAGCCGGCACGAGCGGCCGAGTGACGATCATGACAAACAATGAACTCAACAAGGGTCTAGCTGGACCCAACGCCGAAACACCGTCCGATCAGGATAGTCAGCAGGCTGCAATGGGCGCCGCAGAGGCCAATTCGACGCAAACAACATCACGCTCCTTCAACAGTTCCGCCATGTGGGCATTGTTGTTTCTGGTGCTAATCGGGGGCTGGTTGTTGTCAGGCGACCTTGTGATCGGTGGCCGCGATCATGCCAACGAAGGTGACACAGCCACGCAGGAATTGGCCAACGGCACACGGCAAAAGGCTAGTGAGGCCAAAGCCCAGCCATTCCGGGTCCGCGTTGCCACGCTCCGCGCCAGTCCACGCGAGGCCAAACTCGTACTGCGCGGGCGCACCGAGGTCGAGGCGCGCGTACAAGTCCGTGCCGAAACCGCAGGAATGATAATCGAGATCCCGGTCAAGAAGGGTGCATTGATCAAGAAGGGCGACTTGCTCTGCCGCTTGGATGAAGGCGCACGCAAGGCCAATCTGCTCGAGGCTACTGCCAAGGTCGACCAGGCTCTATCGACATACAATGCCACCAAGAAACTGGAAAAGCGTGGCTATGCGGCCAAGCTTAAATCACACGTCGACCGTGCCAGCCTCGACGCCGCGCGGGCCGCGCTCGAACGCGCCGAGCTGGACCTCGACCGCACGACCCTCGAATCCCCGATTGGCGGTGTTGTGGAAGACAAACCCGCTCGCATTGGCGATTACTTGATGGTCGGTGGCGCATGCGTGACGCTGGTGCGCATGGATCCGCTGTTGGTCATTGGCGCCGTGTCCGAGCGCGATGTTGCCCACCTGAAACCCGGCATGACGGCCGACGTCCGGCTCATCACGGGTCAATCAACGAATGGCCAAATACGTTTCATCTCACCCACCGCCGACGCCAAGACCCGGACCTTCCGCGTTGAGGTGGTGGTGGCCAACGCCGAGCACGCATTGCGAGATGGCATAACAGCCGACATCACCGTAGCGCTGCAGTCCACCGACGCCCATCGCCTGTCACCGTCCATTCTCGCCTTGAGCGATACGGGCGATATCGGCGTACGTCTGGTTGATGCCGACAACCGCGTTCGTTTCGTGCCTGTTAAAATCCTCTCTGACGACCGCGACGGTGTCTGGGTGGCGGGACTGCCGGAGACGGTACGCGTCATCATGGTCGGCCAGGAATACGTGGTTGACGGGCAACTCGTCACGCCGGTCGAAGCGGCTGAGACCGCACAAGCCGGCGCGCCGGCACTCCATTGACCGCCACAAGATTGACGGGGCGTAACGCCGTGGGCATTCTCGAAACAATCCTCGCCAGACCGCGCACGGTTCTCACCATGATGGTCGTCATGGTGTTCGCCGGCGTCTACACCTACATCACCATCCCCAAGGAGGCCGACCCCGATATCGACGTGCCGGTCTTTTATGTTTCCATCGTCCATCAGGGCATTTCGCCCGAGGACGCCGAGCGCCTTTTGGTCAAACCAATGGAGACCCAGCTGCGCGGCCTGGACGGGCTCAAGGAAATAACCGCCATTGCCAGCCAGGGCCATGCCGGCATCATCGTCGAGTTCAATATCGACGTGAACCATGCGGAAGCCTCGGCCGACGTTCGAGAAAAGGTCGATCAAGCGCAATCCGAGTTGCCTTCCGAGGCTGAAGAGCCGGTTGTCAACGTGCTAAACCTCAGCCTTTTCCCGGTGATGGTGGTCACGCTTTCTGGCGATGTTCCGGAGCGCACGCTCTATCAGCATGCCCGGCGCTTGAAGGACGAAATCGAGTCCATTTCGAGCGTCTTGGAAGCCCGCCTTGCCGGCCATCGCGAAGAGTTGCTCGAAATCATCCTCGATCCCGGCCGGCTTGAATCCTACAACATCTCGCAGCCCGAGCTAATTCAGGCCGTCACCAACAACAACAAGCTCATCGCCGCCGGCGATCTCGACACCGGCCAAGGTCGCTTCAACGTCAAAGTACCCGGCCTCTTTGAGACCGCCCGCGACGTCTACACACTACCGATAAAAGTCTCCGACCTGGGTGTTGTCACCCTGGGTGACGTCGCCACCATTCGCCGTACCTTCAAGGACGCAAGTTCCTACAGCCGCTTCAACGGCAAACCGGCTATTGCCATCCAAGTCATCAAGCGCATCGGCACCAACATCGTTGAGAACAACCAGCAGGTTCGCAGCCTCGTCGCCAATCAAACCAAGAACTGGCCAACCGCCATAAAAGTCGACTACGCGCTCGATCAATCGAAGTTCATATTCGAGGTTTTGGGCTCCCTGCAATCGGCCATCATCACCGCCATTGCCCTTGTGATGATTGTTGTCGTTGCCGCCCTTGGCATTCGCTCAGCGCTGCTTGTGGGGTTTGCCATACCGGCCTCGTTCATGATCGGGTTTTTGATCATGGGCCTTGCCGGCATGACTGTGAACATGATGCTCATGTTCGGCATGGTGCTAACCGTCGGCATCCTGGTCGATGGCGCCATTGTCATCGTCGAATACGCCGACCGCAAAATGGCCGAGGGCATGCACCGCCGGCCGGCCTACATTCTCGCCGCCAAGCGCATGTTCTGGCCGGTTGTGTCGTCGACGGCGACAACGCTTGCCGCCTTCATGCCACTGCTCATGTGGCCGGGCGTATCGGGCGAGTTCATGAGTTATCTGCCGATCACGGTCATTATTGTCCTCTCGGCCTCGCTCATCACCGCGATGATATTCCTGCCCGTACTCGGCGGCCTGTTCGGCAAGAGCATGGCGCGCGCCAAGGACGTCGCCGCCGCCAAGAAGCTCGCCGGTGCATCACACGTCGACTACGATGAACTGACCGGTCTCACTGGCATCTACACGCGCCTCTTGAGGCGTCTAGTCTACCACCCCGGTCTCGTCGTCATTGCTTCCGCCGCTATTGTTGTAGGCGTCTTCTGGGCCTATGGAAAATACAACACAGGTGTCGAGTTCTTCGTCGATACCGAACCCGAGCAAGCTATTGTCTTCATCTCCGCGCGCGGCAACCTTTCGGCCGGTGAGGAACTCGCACTTGTCAAGGACGTCGAGA
>JAUVMS010000448.1 GCA_030600135.1 Hyphomicrobiales bacterium
CAAGCACGCGGATCGAGGGTGTGCTGCGAACCGCTGCGATGAGCGCGGCCATGATACTGGCGCCGGCTTGGTCGCCCTTGACCCGGACCACGCGTCGGGCGGTGTGCGCCGCCTCGCGTGACAGCGCCAACTTGCCCTCCAAGTCCTTGTCGAATGGAACGCCATAGCGCAGCAGATCTTCGACCCGCTCGGCGGCTTCCCTCGTCACCAACCGGGCGATGTCCGGATCCACCAGTCCGGCGCCGGCGGCAATCGTGTCGCGTGCATGAGCCTCTGGGGTGTCGCCTTCGCCGACGGCCGCGGCAATGCCACCTTGGGCCCAAGCGCTCGAGGCGCCAGCGCCGATCGGGGCAGCAGCAACCACCGTCACCGGCATCGGTGCAAGTTTGAGCGCTGTAAAGAGCCCGGCAAGCCCTGCGCCGACGATGACCACATCGGCGTCACCCGATGCTGGGCGCAAAGCCTTGCAAATAAGCGATTTGCTCATGATCGGCCTCGATCGTCATGCACATTAGCATTGATCAATTGTCGAGATTGATCATGCGCTCGACAGAGCGGCGCGCGCGCGCGGCGACCGATTGATCGACCGTAACCTCGTCCTTCAAATAAACCAGCGAGTCGAGGATCTTGGGCAGCGTAATGCGCTTCATGTGCGGGCACAGATTGCAGGGGCGCACGAACTCGACACCCGGCGTTTCGACCGCGACATTGTCGCTCATCGAGCACTCGGTCACCATGAGAACTTTTGGCGGCCGATTGTCCTTGACCCATTTGATCATGCCCGAGGTCGAGCCGGTAAAATCGGCCTCCTCGAGAACATCGGGCGGACATTCGGGATGGGCGATGATTTGGATGTTGGGTTCGCTCTCGCGATAGGCGCGCAACTCGTCACCAGTAAAGCGCTCATGCACCTCGCAGTGTCCCTTCCAGACCAGAATCTCAATGTCGGTCTGGGTGGCGACATATTGGGCGAGAAATTCGTCTGGGATAAAAAGAACCCGTGGCGCGCCGAGAGACTCGACAACCTTTACGGCATTCGATGACGTGCAGCAGATGTCGCACTCCGCCTTCACGGCGGCGGACGTGTTGACATAGGTGACGATCGGAACGCCAGGGTATGTCTCGCGCAGGGCACGGACATCGGCGGCAGTAATCGACTCGGCCAACGAACAGCCGGCCTTGCGATCCGGTATGAGAACGGTCTTGTCCGGATTGAGCAGTTTGGACGTTTCCGCCATGAAGTGCACACCACATTGCACGATGATATCGGCATCGACGCGCGAGGCTTCCTTGGCGAGTTGCAGGGAGTCGCCCATGAAATCACCAACGCAGTGGAAGATTTCGGGCGTCATATAGTTATGCGCGAGGATGACGGCATTGCGCTCACGCTTGAGCTGCTTGATCGCTCTGACATAGGGCGCGAACGCCGGCCACTCGACCGGCGGGACAACCGACTTGACCCGTTCGTAGTAGGCCTCGGTTTCGCGTGCGACAGCAGGTGTCCACTCGAGCTTCGGCATTTCGATCGCGCCAAAGCGTTCGACGGCGCTCATAAGAGAGGTATCGAGTTGGGGGATCGCCATGATGCGTCCTCCTCTTGATCGCGGCGTTTCAATTATATATACTCACTTTGAGTATATTTAGGGCCCTTAAACAACCGGCCTATAGCCGGCTTCGTTCGAACTCCCAGGCTGAGCGCGAACTCAGGGCCCGCACGCTATATATATAGGCGACCTTGGTCGTCAATTCCAGTTTTTTGCCTGGATTGACGGAAACTCCAAATGCGTGCGGACCCGACTGATACGCGCTCTTCTAGGCCGCGACACCGAAGCTTTCTGTTTCACTCAAGGCGAACCACAATCGTTCCTGCGGCTCGGCATGCACGGCGGATAACACCGATGTGAAACAAAGGCTTGAGAGCGGATCCATAATCATGAAATCCGCTCTTCTCACCACGATTGGCATTGCAACACGCAAATCCCTCGGACGTCGTCTGGTTCGTCTGCGAGCGATCAGGCGTGAACGCGAACGCCTGGGGCGGGTCGCTCGAGCAGCACCTCATGACGAAAGCGGAACAGTTTTGCCGGACGGCCGCCAGTGTTGGTACGCACGTCGCCGGTCGAATCGACCAGGCCACAATTTTCCACCAGCCTTCGGAAATTCTGCTTGTGAAGGTGACTTCCCAAAATGGCTTCGACCGTCTTTTGAAGTTCGAACAAGGTGAACTCATCGGGCATGAGTTCGAAAATCACGGGGCGATACTTGATCTTGGCCCGCAGGCGGCCCATGGCCGTGGCCAAGATGCGACGATGGTCGTACAGCATCGAAAGACCAAGCGTGGGGACGTCGTCCCAAGTTTGGGTGGCGTATCGACCATCCTCTTCCGACTCGGTGATCAGACCGGCTTCGTACATCAGTTCGTAGCGCTCCAAGACCTTTTCCTCGTCCCACCGGACGCCGTCGAGAGCGAAACACATGCGTACGCGATCTTGGGGTGGCACTATGTCTTGGGCGCCATGGGCACGGGGTCGCGACGCCCATTCCCGCATGCGAGGCTCGATTTCGCGTTCCAGGATGGCTGGTTTGCCCTCACGCCAGTCCTCCCAGGGGAAAAAGCCATACCAATTGCGCCAATAGCCGCCGGTCAATTCCTGCTCTTGGACCACACGCGTCAGGGCGACGTATCCGATTGAAACGACATGGGGATCGATATCGTCGGGCTGGGCATGGCGTCCGCGGTCACCGAAGGTATAGAGCTGCTCGACATAGCCGAGGCTCAGGCCCGTTTGTTCGGAAACCCAATTGCGCAGACCAATTTCCAACGTGCGATGTTCGCGCGGGGTAAATGGGCCGTAAGGCAGGCTGTCAAGCGAACTGCTGGCTTGCTCCGCCCGAACGACGAGAATTTGCGGTTGATCTTTGTCGACCGCTGCAATCGCCGCATTCAAACCAATTTCAACGGATGCCGTACTGCTCATGGGCACCGCAAAAGGCAGTGGGTTATGCGTGTTCATCGTGCTCCTCTCAAGTCAGGCAGCCGGCCTGCTGAGGCAATTACGCACAACACTATCCGGGCAAATATGATAAGCACCCGTCCCCACTAAGTCGCCCTTATCTCAAGGAGTCGCGGCAGAGTTGCGGCGAAGAAAAGGCGAAAACTCGAATTTTGTGGCGAAATTGCTCAACGGGGATCAAGATTCCGCGGCAATCGAGGATTGCAGCGCGAATGGTACACCTTCCATAGCGATTTCGCCGCGACCGATACCGTCAATGGCCTCGACCATGCGACCGCGGCGCTCGAGCGCTTCATCGGCAAGGCGCACAATCAGTCGGTTGGGGTAGGCGCTTGGCGATGCCTGGCGCAGATGCTCGGCAAGGCGTTGTTCGGATACGCCGGGGTTCAGCGCGCACAGCAACGTGAACGCGGCGGCCGTCGACCGGCTGATGCCGGCCCAGCAGTGAATGAGCATTGG
>JAUVMS010000304.1 GCA_030600135.1 Hyphomicrobiales bacterium
CAAGAGACAATCGAGCACGTCAAGTCGATTGATGTTGATCAATACAAGTACGGCTTTACCACCGACATCGAGACGGTGAAGGCGCCCAAGGGGCTGAGCGAGGATATCGTTCGCTTCATCTCCGACAAGAAGGGCGAACCGGAGTGGATGCTCGAGTGGCGTCTCGACGCCTATGCCCGTTGGCAGACCATGGACGAGCCCAAGTGGGCGCGCGTGCACCATCCCAAGATTGATTTCCAAGACCTCTACTACTATGCCGCGCCCAAAAGTCTCGACGGCCCAGGCAGCCTCGACGAAGTCGATCCGGAGTTGTTGCGCACCTATGAAAAGCTCGGCATCCCGCTTAAGGAGCAGGAAATCCTTGCCGGCGTCAGGAAGCAGGGCGAGCCCAGCACGCTCGACGAATTGAGCGGCGGGGTCGAAAGTTCCGGCAGGGTGGCAGTCGATGCCGTCTTCGATTCGGTTTCGGTGGTGACCACCTTCAAGGATGAATTGGCCAAGTCGGGCATCATTTTTTGCTCCATGTCGGAAGCCTTGCGCGAACATCCCGAGTTGGTAAAGAAATACCTCGGCTCGGTCGTGCCAAAGTCCGACAACTTTTATGCCGCGCTCAATTCCGCCGTGTTTTCCGACGGCTCGTTCGTCTACATCCCCGAGGGCGTGCGCTGCCCCATGGAACTTTCGACCTATTTCCGCATCAACGAGATGAATACGGGCCAGTTCGAGCGCACGTTGATCATTGCTGATAAGGGCTCCTACGTCAGTTATCTAGAGGGCTGCACCGCGCCGATGCGCGATGAGAACCAACTGCATGCCGCGGTCGTCGAGCTGATCGCCCTCGAGGATGCGGAGATTAAGTACTCGACCGTGCAGAACTGGTATCCCGGCGATTCCCAAGGCAAGGGTGGCGTCTACAACTTTGTCACCAAGCGTGGCGATTGCCGCGGCCACAATTCCAAGATTTCATGGACCCAGGTCGAGACCGGATCGGCCATTACGTGGAAATATCCGAGTTGCATCTTGCGGGGTGATAACACGCGTGGTGAATTTTATTCCATCGCCATTTCCAACGGCTATCAACAGGTCGATAGCGGCACCAAGATGGTTCACCTCGGCAAGAACACGTCGAGCCGCATCATCTCCAAGGGTATATCGGCCGGTCGCTCGTCGAACACCTATCGCGGCCTCGTCTCTGCCCACCGCAGGGCGAGCAATGCGCGCAATTTCACGCAGTGCGATTCGCTATTGATCGGCAACGCGTGCGGCGCCCACACCATACCGTATATCGAAGCAAAGAACGCCTCGGCGCACTTTGAGCACGAGGCCACGACGTCCAAGATCTCCGATGATCAAATGTTCTATTGCCTTTCGCGCGGACTCAATGAAGAAGAAGCGATCGCCCTGATCGTCAATGGTTTTGCGCGCGAGGTCATTCAGCAGCTGCCGATGGAGTTCATGGCGGAGACGCAGAGGCTTATTGGCATAAGCCTCGAGGGGAGTGTCGGCTAAACGAGTTTAATGATGGCCCTGAATCGCCGGGTCAGGCGCGGCGAGGACGTTTCGTGTATCGAGTAGCGTATGTGGTCCCCTGGAACTTAGCCTGAATAATGAGAGCCCTGGGTATGACTGATGAGATTGAAAAGTTGGAAGAAGATTGGCTGCGTCTGGAACGTGAGGCCGATAAGGCGAAGTCTTTGGTGGTCCGCCCAGTAAATGGGAGCGCTAGAGTGAATGCGCCGTTGGCCAATGGCGGTGATGGTGATGGGGACGGCAATGCCGAGCATACCTATGCCAGCGCGGAGGCTGCCGCCAAGCAAGCCTACGATAGGCTTTGGGACGCCTACTCGATGAAGGAAGCGAGTTGATGCTCGAGATCAAGAATCTCCATGTCAGGATTGCTGAAGAGGACGCCGAGATCCTCAAGGGTATCGATCTCACGATACCAAAAGGCGAAGTGCACGCCATCATGGGCCCGAATGGCTCGGGCAAGTCGACCCTCGGTTATGTCATTGCCGGTAAGGAGGACTATGAGATTACCGAGGGAGACGTCCTGTGGAATGGCGAATCGATTCTCGAGATGGCGCCTGATGAACGCGCCATCGCCGGCATTTTTCTCGCCTTTCAGTATCCTGTCGAGATTCCAGGTGTTGCAACCATGACTTTTCTGCGCACGGCGATCAACGCCGTACGCAAAGCCCGTGGCGAGGCAGAGTTGAGTGTTGCCGACTTCATGCGCATGGTCCGCGAGAAAGCCAAGGCGCTCAACGTGTCCCAGGAGATGTTGAAGCGTCCCTTGAATGTCGGTTTTTCAGGGGGCGAGAAGAAGCGCATGGAGATCCTGCAAATGTCGATGATGGATCCCTCGCTCTGTGTCATGGACGAGACGGATTCAGGCCTCGACATCGATGCCGTGCGCATTGTCTCTGAAGGTGTCAACGCGCTGCGCGGGCCCGACCGCGCGTTGCTCGTCATCACCCATTATCAGCGCCTCTTGAATTACATCGTGCCGGACAAGGTTCACGTCCTCTCCGATGGCAAGATCGTCAAGACGGGTGGCAAGGAGCTTGCTCTCGAGCTTGAAGAGCAAGGTTACGCTGAGTTTATCGCCGAGCGAGCGGCTTAGCGCTGGAGCATCTCGATGAACGTTCATGTCATGAAAACCGAAGCCGAAGAGACCCTTGGCGCCCAGTTCGAGAAACTGGCCGCGCGTTTGCCGGGCACGGACTGGTTGGCCGAGGAGCGCGTGAAGGCCATCTCGGAATTTGCAACGACCGGGCTGCCGAACCGCCGTGTGGAGGAGTGGAAATACACTGACCTCCGCAACCGCTTCACAAGGGCCTTCGAGCCGAGCGACGGGCGTCATGTTGGCGCCAGTTGGCAAGCAATCGAAGTCGCCCTCGGCGGGCTGGTTTCTTTCGAGAGCGCTCGTGTTGTCTTCGTCGACGGTGCCTTTGCGCCGGAACTTTCAAACAGCGATGACGTTGGTGACGGTATTGAGATCGTCGCCCTTGGCGAGGCCTTGGGCGCTCCCCCGGACTGGCTGAAGCAAACTCTTGGCAAGGTCAATGTTCCGTCGAAGGCGGACGCAACGGTGACGCTCAACACGGCATTCATGACCGACGGTGTGGCCGTCCGCGTCGGCGACGGCGCGCGCGGTTCAAAGCCGCTGCTGATCGTCAACGTCGCGACCGGCGAGGCCGAGCGTTCCATCACCACACGCAATGTCGTGGTCCTCGGTGATCGGTCGCAACTGACGGTGGTCGAAGCGCACCTCACGCTTGATAGTGCGGCAACGCAATCCAACACCGTGACCGAGTTGTTGGTTGGCGACGATGCCAATATCACGCACATCAAGATGCAAGGTGAAAATCTTGCCTCCCAACACCTCGGCACGTGGATGATTCGGTTGGGTGCCCATGCAACCTATCGCGCTCTCCAGGTCACGACCGGCGGCGCCCTCACGCGCAACCAACTCTATCTGAAGTTCGCTGGCGAGGGCGCGACAGCACATATCAACGGCGCCTTCTTGCAGCGCCACAAGCAGCATTGCGACACCACGATGTTGGTCGACCACGCGGTTCCCGGCTGCACAAGCCGCGAGCTATTCAAGGCTGTGATCGACGACGAAGCGCGTGGCGTATTTCAAGGCAAGATTGTCGTCCAGCCGCAGGCCCAAAAAACCGACGGCAAGCAGATGAGTCAAGCGCTGCTGCTCTCGCAAACGGCGGAGTTTGACGCCAAGCCGGAACTCGAGATTTTCGCTGATGACGTTGTTTGTGGTCATGGCGCGACATCGGGTCAGATCGATGAGGACATGCTGTTCTACCTGCGCGCGCGCGGCGTGCCGGAGGAACTCGCCAAATCGCTGTTGATCCAGGCCTTTGTCGGCGAGGCTCTCGACATTGTCGAAGACGAAGGTATTCGCGAGGCGTTAACGAAAGTGACAGAGCATTGGCTCGCACGCACGGACTGAGCGGTCTGGCTCGCTTGCCCTTTGAATTGGGCTGGAATGGCGGCCCATGGACAAAAAATTGGATGGAAGCAAACTAGGCACCAAAATGGCAGTGGTGGAAAAGACGCGAGACGAGACCGAATTCGATGTCGAACGCATCCGCGCGGACTTCCCAATCCTGTTTCGGGAGGTTTACGGCAAACCCCTGGTCTATCTCGACAACGGTGCATCGGCGCAAAAGCCGTTGCCGGTACTCGAGGCCATCGAGTATGCCTATCGCATGGAATACGCCAACGTTCACCGCGGCCTGCACTATTTGAGCAATGAAGCCACCGCCAAATATGAAGAGGCCCGTGAAACCGCCGCCACATTCATCAACGCCCCCAGTCACGAGCAGATTATCTTCACCAAGAATGCCACCGAGGCCATCAACCTCGTCGCGCATTCCTACGGCGGTGTGAACATTGGCGCCGGCGACGAAATCGTGCTCTCCATCATGGAGCATCACTCTAACATCGTGCCTTGGCATTTCCTGCGCGAGCGTCGCGACGCGGTCATAAAGTGGGCGCCTGTAAGCGACGACGGTGAGTTCCTAATCGACGCCTTCGAGAATCTCCTCACCGAGCGCACGAAGATGGTTGCCATCACCCACATGTCGAATGTGCTCGGCACCGTCGTGCCCATCAAGGAGGTGTGCCGCATCTGTCACGAGCGCGGCATCGCAGTGCTGGTCGATGGCAGCCAGAGCGCCGTGCACCTGACGATCGATGTGCGCGACCTCGACTGTGACTTTTATGCTTTCACCGGCCACAAGCTCTACGGCCCGTCGGGTATCGGCGTGCTTTATGCCAAGCGCGAGCACCTCGATGCCATGCCGCCTTTCCTCGGCGGTGGCGAGATGATCGAATCGGTGACCACCGACAACGTCACCTATGGTGTCACGCCCCACCGCTTCGAGGCCGGCACGCCGCCGATCGTCCAGGCCATCGGTCTGGGCGCCGCGCTGGACTATGTCATGCAGGTCGGGCGCGATCGGATAAGGGCCCATGAATACCAGCTCACCACCTATGCCCAC
>JAUVMS010000099.1 GCA_030600135.1 Hyphomicrobiales bacterium
GAATGGAAATGGATTTCGAGATGCTCATGATCCAATGCCTAGCAGGTTGTTGACGAACTCGTGTGGATCGCGACACCTGTGGTTTTTTCGTCTCCGACGAGGAGCGGCGCGCAGCACGATGCCGGCGCATCGGGCCAGCGACGCGACGACGGCCGGGGCGAAAAAACACGGTGTCCCAAAGGGATGCGGCGAAATTGAGCGCTGGGCAGCATCGCATCGCCTTGACGTGGCGCCCACCACGCCTGCACCAATGCTCCTTGCCAGCGCTCAATTTCCGCTCGCATCGCGACCTCACCGAGTTCTTCAACAGCCTGCTAGGCCCTGGCGACTAAGAGCAGGCAAAGCCTGTTTGGGTTTCTTGGGGCCGCGCGTTCGCATAATCGTTTGCTGAGGTCGGTGCGGCAACCCTCTTTGCTGCCTGTGCACAGACACTCCTGACATTTTTGAGCCGCCTAACTCATTGGCGTCAATCATGACCTGCGACCGGTGAGCCACACTCATGCCACGACGTGGCCGTCTATGATCCCGCTGGCCGTTACCCAACGGCCAGTTATCCGCTAAAGTTCCGCCGACCTACCAAAAAGGGGCGCAAGCGATATGAGTAATGTGGAATTCAGCGAGCCCTCCGACACCGCAGTGGAGCCACTAGTCCAGACTGAGGTTCCGGTCAATCCATACAGTCTGCTCGAGGCTGTCAATGGCGCCAGTGCCGCGGCACGGAATGGCTGGGTCTTATTTCTCGGCATGATGACATATTTGCTTATCGCAGTGGCCGGCGTGGGCCATAAAGATTTGCTGGAAAATGCCCGTGTCGAGTTGCCAATTCTTCAAGTCGAAATTGAGCTCACGCGCTTTTTCCTCTTTGCTCCTCTTGTGCTCCTCTTCCTTCATTTCGGCATGTTAATTCAGCACGTCATGCTTGCCCGCAAGGTCGTGGAATTCGATGCCGCCGTCCGACCCCTTGAAACGACCCGAAAGCGAACCCATCCCCTCCGCCTGGAATTGCATTCTTATTTCTACACCCAAGCGCTCGCCGGCCCGGAGCGCAGCCGCTTGTTCGGCTCATTCCTGCAGTCGATGATTTGGATAACCTTCGTCGCCATGCCGGTGCTGCTCGTGGTCTACATTCAGGTCGTGTTTCTGCCCTACCACGACGTTTGGATCACGTGGGTCCATCGCATCACGCTCATCACCGTCATTCTCCTTTTGATCGCCATCGGGGTCTTTCTGCGGCGCACCGAAGCGTCATTCTTTAGCGCTCTGTGGCGCACCGCCCGCCACCATCCGCTCAATTTCCTCGTCACCACAATCCTCATGGCCTTAGTGGTGCTATTTTCATTCTTCGTTGCAACGGTCCCCGGCGAGCGGCTTGATTTGCTGGCCCGCTCGCTGCCTGGCTATTCCGTCAAACAGTCTGCCGCTACCGCCGGCGCCCAGGAGCGCACGATTTTTGCCATGGCCGAGCAATTCATCGAGGGCCAACTCGGCAACACCGGTGGGCGCTTTGCCGGACTGTTCCACCGCAACCTCATGGTGACCGATCAGGACTTGGTCAAGGACGAGGAGGACAGTCTCGGCGAAGTCAGTCTCAATCTACGCAATCGCGATTTGCGCTATGCGGTACTCGATCGCTCGGACATGCACAGGGCCGATTTGACGGGTGCAAATCTTGACGGGGCCAGCCTTATCGGTACCGACCTGCGTAATTCGCGCCTCTCGTGCTCGGATATCGACGCGGTGCTGACCCTCGAAAAGACCCGAGAGGACGGCTGCACCCACTTGCGCGGCGCCAATCTGACCCGCGCCCGACTTTCTGGCGCCAATCTTCAATTGGCCTACATGACATCTGCAAAGCTCGAGGCTGCCCTCCTCGACGGTGCCGATCTCAGAGGGGCCGACCTCGTCAACGTCGATTTCTCGGCTGCCGAAATGCAAGCGGCCAACCTCTCAGGCGGCGCTGACTTGGTCGGAGCAAACTTTCTTGGTGCTCTGCTTCAAGGGGCAGACCTGTCTGGCGCAAAGCTGCAAGTAGCCGATTTCTCGAGCGCCGCCTTGCAGGGTGCAAACTTCACGTTTGCTCAAGCCCAAGGGGCCAGCTTTCAAGGCGCCGAGATGGATGCGGCAAATCTTCAGTTCGCCAAACTGCAGGGCGCCGATTTGTCGGGCGCCACGCTCAAGGGTGCCGACTTGTCATCAGCCGCAATTTGGATGGCGGTGCCGCCCAAGCCGGAAGACACGCTGCTCGCCGATACGGCACGCCTCAAGATCGAGCCAATCCCCGATAGGGATTTGACAGCGCTCATGACCGCCGCCATGGCCGTAACGGACGGTGAAGCACGCGAACGGTTTGAAAAAGCCGTTAAGCGGCTCAGCAACAAGACCGAATCACAAAGCTGGGGCACAAGCGCTGAGTTCTCGGCGTGGCGCACCCTACAAGAGCGCGGCAGCGTCGAACAGCGCGAGGTCTTTCGAACTCAACTGACGAATTTGCTGATCGATATCAGTTGCAAGGTGCGTTGGAGCGATGGCTCGGTCGCGACCGGCGTTGTCAACCGGGCGCTCAGTCCTGCCTTCAAGGGCGATATTGGGACAATCTACTACCGGCTGACATCCAAGGATTGCCCTGCCTCAAAATCTGTCCCCCGTAGCCTTTTCGAACGGCTCGCCGCCGCGGTCGAGAAACGTGACGGACGACGCCTCAACCAGGCTGCCGTCGACGAAAACTGAGCCAACTTAAAGATCCCTCGTGTGACCATCAGGGCGCGACAGCAACACCGGCACTCACGCTTCGTAGGTGATTTGGCCATCGCAGATTGTCACGACGGGTCGTACCTCGCCAAGCTCGCCAGGAGCCGTCTCCTCGATGTCATCCGACAGCACGACGACATCGGCCAGCATGCCGGTTTCGAGCCTGCCGATGCTATCCTCCGTGAAGTTCGCGTAGGCCCCGACCTTTGTACACGCGGCCAACGCCTCATACAGGGTGGCGCGCTGGTCCGCCAACTGCTCGTTCCACGGCTCCCGTGTAACCGCGGCCTGAATTGTTTTCATCGGCGCCAACGGCGAAACCGGCCAGTCCGAGGAAAAAGCAATTTGCGCCCCCGCATCCCAAAGCGAGCGCCATGCATAGGAATAGGGCCAGCACGCCTCGCCGATGCGTGAAACGGTGGGCT
This sequence comes from Hyphomicrobiales bacterium, assembly GCA_030600135.1. Taxonomy (GTDB): domain Bacteria; phylum Pseudomonadota; class Alphaproteobacteria; order Rhizobiales; family JAUVMS01; genus JAUVMS01. The sequence continues at coordinate 3,174 of JAUVMS010000099.1, forward strand.
CGAGCGGCAATCCCATCGTGCCCGGCGAGTGTGGCGGCTGCATTGACGCCACCACTCCCAAATCCACCAGCCGCGCGATGTCGCCTGGATGGATAACCTCGACATGCTCGATACGGTGACGACTATCGCGTCGGCCGTTGGCGCGCTGGGCCGCCTCATAGCCGTTTAGCACTCTGTGAACCGCGCCGTCACCGATGGCGTGGACGCTGATTTGCAATCCGCGCCGATCGGCCTCGATCGCGGCCTCGCTAAAATGCTCGGCGCTGAAAAGCGGATCACCCCTATGGCCGGGCCTATCGGCGTAATCCTCGAGCATCACCGCGGTCCAGGACTCGAGTACCCCGTCCATGAACATCTTCACCCGACCGGAGTGGAGCATCGGCGAACTGAACCGGCGATGCATTTCGCTCGCCTGCTCGAGGTTGGTGATCGGCATCACGTTGGTCAGATGATAGGGGATTTGCGTCCGACACCTGAGCTCGCCGGCACGGCGAATCTCATCGAGCAGCTCGAGCTGATAGAGGTTGCCATCCATGTTGTGGATGCTCGTTATCCCCAATTCCGCGCAATACCGCAAACCGGCCTCGAGGATTTCCCGGTCATCTCGACGCTCCGCCGAACTTGGCCCGGGCTGAGGCTCGGTTCCCTTCATGCCATAGCCTTCACGGCCACCGTCTGTGCGCAACGCCATGACCGGCTGCATCGCTTTGGTTTCACGCAACTCGCCGGTTGCCAGACCGTCGTCCCCCATAACGATCTCGTTGCCCACGCCGACGTCGCGGCCGTTGAGGACACCGGCCTTTTCCAGCGCGATCGTGTTGGCCCAGGCGGTGTGATGATCGTACGCAACCATAATGAACGGACGATCGGGTATTGCCTCATCGAGCTAGTTACGCGTGATCGGCTCGCTCTCGGAAAACATCGTGTAGCTTGAGCCCTTGGCCACGAGTAGACCAGCTTGTGGGTTGGCCGTGGCGTAGGTCTGCGCAACCTTCTTGAACGCCGAAAGCCCCTGCACGTCACCGAGTTGTAGGAGCCGCTGACCGTCGGCCCCTGAGAAAAGATGCATGTGGCTCTCGACGAATCCCGGCAGGATCGTACAGCCTTGCGCATCGATCAGCCGTGTCGATGGCCCTTTCAGCTCTGCGAGTTCGGGGCGAGAGCCGATGGCGGCAATCCGATTGCCGGCAATGGCCAGCGCATCGCAACGCGGTTGCGCCTCGCTCATAGTGAGAACGTTGCCATTCACGATCAGCAGATCAGAGTATCTCGCAATTCGTCTGTGCCCCCCTATGTTACGCCTCCCCATATTTCACCCATTGGGGCAACCATCAAAGGAAAATTGGCGCGGCAACAAGCATTCTCGTGGGCCAAAAAGTTGCGATCAGTCGGATGGTGACGGCTCCAGCGCATAGTTAACGCCAACCACCAGTACGGCCGCCGCGACCAATTCCAGGGACGACGAGCGGCCCGACCGCCCCGGTCCCCATTCGATTTGCATTGCCGCAAACCTCACGCTATAAGTCGAACATAATGAGAACATCTTGCCGTGATACGGCTTTGTGGACAAGCTCACAAGGACAAGCGCGCAACCTGCATCGTCACGCTAGACTGCGCCCATCCGAATCGCCAATCACCGCCGACGTGTCAATCGCGGACGGCTCGCCCTCGTCGCGGCTCGGCACCTAAGAAAGGAGCCAACATGGCTGGTTCAGTAAACAAGGTCATCCTTATCGGCAATCTCGGTGCCGACCCGGAGATTCGCCACATGCAAGACGGCCGACCGGTCTGTAAACTACGCATGGCCACGACTGATTCATGGCGTGACAAAGCTTCCGGCGAGCGTCGTGAAAAGACCGAGTGGCACAGCGTTGTGTTGTTCAACGAAGGGCTCTGCCGGGTTGCCGAGAACTACTTGAAAAAGGGCTCCAAGATCTACGTCGAGGGTCAATTGCAAACGCGCAAGTGGCAAGACCAAAGCGGTCAGGATCGCTATACGACGGAAGTCGTCATCCAAGGTTACGGCGGTCAACTGACCATGCTCGATGGCCGCCAAGGTGGTGCCATGCAAGACAGCGGACAGGCGAGTTATCAGGGGGATCAGTCTTCACAAGGCGGCATTGGCGGCGATGCACCGAGCAGTGGCGGATTCGAGAAAGAGCTCGACGACGAGATCCCGTTTTAGCCCGCGCATTTCAGCCAAACGTTGATATTGCTTGGCCAGCCGGATCTCCGGGCCGCCGGCCGAACCCGCGCGCTTGATCCATTCTGACCGCCGTCAGCGTGACAATGCTGGCGACGGTGGCGGACTCAGCCTACCAAAGAAAAAGCATGTTCGACGTGTCTCACAATCGAACGATTTGCTTCAACATGATCCACCCTAGAGTTTTAGTTGCCCAAAGCTTACAGCAAGAGCTTGTCGGTCAACCATCAAGATTGTCCGTCTACATTCAATTATTAAACACTCCTTAACTCACATTCTGAAACATCGCTCTCTATCGCAGCAAATTTTGATCTGTGCCCAAAGTTTCAAGCAGATGGTCTGCGTCTTGCTCATCATACTGAAATATTGCGTTTCGATTTTACAAAGGCACTATGAATGGCCGGCTCAAACACAGGTCGACTAGGCAAATTGGCACTTCTCTGCGGATCTCTGCTTGTTTGCTTTGTCGCGCTCGAATTCATCGTGTTTCGTTGGATTTTGGTGCCAGACGACCTCCTGCCGAATGTCACGATCAATGAGGTCGTGCGCTACATGCCGAAGACCGAGGCTGTATTTCGCCACCCCGATGGCCGAAACTCACTGGTGACCATCAACGCAGACGGCTGGAACGCGACCAAACCGAAATACCAGATCGACAAACAGGCCGACAGACTTCGCGTCGCCGTCATCGGTGATTCCTACGTCCACGCCTCGTTCGTCGACGTCGACAAGGCCTTTCCCGAGGTGCTCGAACGGCAATTGCAGTCACGCGGCCTCAAATCGGAGGTCTACCGCTTCGGCATGGATGGCGCGCCGCTCAGCCAGCACCTCCAAGTGTTGCGAAATGAGGTGCTGACATACCGACCAGACATCGTCGTTGTTCAGCTCATTCATAATGATTTCGACGAGGCCTATCGCCTCATGCGAACACGCTACACGTCGAGCTTCTTGAAACTTTCCAGCGACCAGAATGGTAACATCATCGAGATCCCACCAAGCCCCTTTAGGCCTGGATTGGCGGACTTCATGCGCAGCTTCGCCACGTTTCGCTATCTCTACTATGAAACCAATCTCTATCTCACTCTGAAGTCGTACATCAGCCGCTACTTCTGGGGTGGTGACGAAGAATATCGCCCAGAATTCATCTCATCGGCCGTCGACATCCGCAATTTGCAAGAGCCCGAAATGTTAAAGCTCTACACCCGCTATATCTTTGAGCAGTTGCAGCAACTCTCCCGCACTCACGGTTTCAAGCTGGTGCTGACAATGGACGGCGTGCGCGATGCCATCTATTCGGGCAAGCCCATCACCGAGTACGAAGTCGCCAAGCTAAATGGCATCGCAGGCGAGATGGCCGGCAGTTTGGGCATACCCTTCATCGATTTGCACGCCACATTTGCCGAGCACTACGATGCCAATAAACAACGGTTCGAGTTTGCCTATGACTGGCACTGGAATGAATTGGGCAACCAGGTTGTCGGCTCGAAGATCGCCGATGTCATTGCTAACGATTCCGGTTTATTGAGCGCGGTCCAACCAACCTTGGGCAAACGCACACAGGCTGTCGAATTGCGCTAGAGAGCTGCCCCGATTCGCCAGAACGCATTTCAAAGACGACATGCCGAGCGCCAACGAACTGTTCGCGGGCAACTGTTTTCCTTGCCCCGGCCCACAGTTCGCGTTGCAATCTATCAGCCCGTTGGCTTGGGTAGATTGTCGAGATCCGTCAGGTACCACTTGTCGGCTTCAACGATCGCCGGGTTCTCGCCGTTCTCATAAATCCATGAATCGACGGCAAAACGTGTGCCTGATTTGTTTGCATTGAGCACGGCGGTCCAGTGCGGCCAATTCTTCACGCCGCCAAGCAGCAGGTTGCCCTTTGAAAAGGGCGTGCCCACTTTATGATGCTTGAGCAAGCCGTTGCGCTGCAAGATCAAGAGATAGCTGGTCGTGTTCGTCGCCTCGTCCACGCAGTCCTGCTGCGTTGGATCGCCCGAACCCAGATACTCCATGCCAGGCCGATCTGCCGACGTGCCAGTGATCTTGCCGACATACTGCTCCATCCAACCCACCGCATAGGCCACGGCCACGCGCTCGCCATGGGGCGTGTCCCCCTTGCTGCGCCTATATTTGCTCATGACCTTTTTGATTTGATTGATTTGCTTGGACGCGAACCGCACCTTTGTTTGCGTCCTGCAGCCGTAGGCCGAACAAACCGCCACGGTGCTGCGTGTCGGTTCTCGCGCGCTAAATTCGGAATAGTGGCTTGAAATCGACCCGCCACGCTCGTAGGTGCAGCCTGACACAATCAGGACCAACGACGTCACAATCAGGGGAACGTGGCGAGGCATGCAAAATGTCCGAGCGCTGGTGATCCAGAATTGATAAGACGCGCATACAGTAGCGAATTTATATAACATCGCATCACCGCTGGCCAAGGGTTCGCCGCAGCTTGGCGTTCCGCATTTCACGAAACTGTCGCCCCATGGCAACAATCGATCACGTTCACGTTATTGGCGGGGGACTGGCCGGCTCGGAAGCAGCCTGGCAGCTCGCTTGCGCCAAAGTCGCAGTCTGCCTTCACGAGATGCGGCCGAATCGCAGAACCGAAGCCCATCAAACCGATGCGCTCGCCGAATTGGTTTGCTCCAATTCGTTCCGATCCGACGACCACCAAGCGAATGCGGTGGGCCTCTTGCATGAGGAAATGCGCCGTGCGGGCTCGCTCATCATGGCGGCTGGCGACAACCACAAGCTACCGGCAGGCGGTGCACTGGCGGTCGACCGGGTTGGCTTTGCAGAAGAAGTGACGAACCGCCTCGCCGCCCATCCGCTTGTCACCATCGTTCGCGACGAGATTGCTGGCCTACCGCCCAGCGATTGGTCGAGCGTCATCATTGCAACCGGCCCACTGACGTCACCACCATTGAGTACCGCCATTGGCCAGTTGACCGGCGAGGACGCGCTCGCATTCTTCGACGCCATCGCCCCGATCGTCCATCGCGACAGCATTGATATGGACATCGCCTGGTTCCAGTCGCGCTACGACAAACCGGGACCGGGCGGAACCGGCGCCGACTACCTCAACTGCCCCATGGACCGACGCCAGTATGAAGACTTCGTCCGAGCCCTACGCGACGGCGAAAAGACAGTATTCAAGGATTGGGAGAAGGATACTCCCTATTTCGAGGGCTGCCTGCCGATCGAGGTCATGGCCGAGCGCGGCCTGGAGACGCTGCGCTATGGTCCGATGAAGCCCGTCGGCCTCACCAACGCCCATAAACCCGACGAAAAACCCTATGCCGTCGTGCAGTTGCGCCAGGACAATGCACTGGGCACGTTATGGAATATGGTCGGGTTCCAGACCAAGCTCAAATATGGCGCCCAGACCGATATTTTCCGTATGATCCCAGGGATGGAAAAGGCCGTGTTCGCGCGGCTCGGCGGCCTGCACCGCAATACATTCCTGAACAGCCCAAAGGTGCTGGATGACAGCTTACGTCTTAGGGCCGAACCAAGGTTGCGCTTTGCCGGGCAAATTACCGGCGTGGAAGGCTATGTGGAATCAGCCGCCATCGGCTTGCTGACGGGACGCTTCGCGGCTGCGGAAAAACTCAGGATGACCATCACCCCGCCGCCGCTGACAAGCGCCATGGGCGCGCTTATCAACCACATCACCGGAGGGCATCTGGCGCATGAAGAAACATC
>JAUVMS010000340.1 GCA_030600135.1 Hyphomicrobiales bacterium
GGATCGTGGCTACACGGCCTCGACGCTTCGAGACATTGCTGCGGCATCCGGCATGAAGGCTGGCAGCGTATACTATCAATTTGCTTCGAAGGACGAGATCCTCGTGGAGATCTTGGATCAGGGCCTGCGCGAAATCTATGATGGCGTAAGGGCGGTCATCGATTCCGACGCGGGTGTCGACTACCGTGCCAAGATCGCAGCAGCGATCCATGCGCATTTGAGCTTGCTGCTGGCACACAGCGAGTACACCTCCGCTAACATTCGCAACTATGGCCAACTGCCCGAAGCAATTCGTGAGCGGCATAGGCCCTTGCGGCGGCTTTATGCCAAGCTTTGGGAAACGTTGCTGAAAGATGCGCAGCGAGCTGGGCAATTGCGCGAGGACATCAAGATCGTGCCGTTGCGCCAGTTTCTGCTTGGCGCCCTCAATTGGACCGTCGAGTGGTTCAACGTCGAGCGGCACTCTGTCCATGCGCTCGCAGATCGTTGCGCATTGCTCGTCCTCGACGGAATGGGCACGGGAAGGTCGAGCGGAGGGTCGTTGCAATCAACCTCGCAAACCGCCGAACGAAACAAATTTCCGAATGCCCACAGAAAGTCCGATCGCACGCGCCAAGAAATTCTGCGGGCGGCCGCAATTTTGTTCCGCAACCGCGGATACGCCGCCTCGACACTACGCGAAATTGCCGCCGCGGCCGGCATGAAGGCGGGCAGCATCTACTACCACTTCGATTCAAAGGACGAGATTTTGGACGAGGTTCTCGATCAGGGGGTCCGCGAGGTTTATGATGGCGTGCGGGCGGTGATTGGTTCTGGAGCGGACGGCGCCGATTACCGTGCCAAAATTGCCGCGGCGATACACACCCATCTCACCTTGCTGCTGGCGCACAGCGAATTCACCTCGGCGAACATCCGTATCTACGGCCAACTGCCAGAGAACATCCGCGAGCGGCATCGCCCATTACGGCGTGCCTACACCGAACTTTGGCAGACGTTGTTGCAAGACGCCCAGCAGGCTGGGCAATTGCGCGAGGACATCAAGATCGTGCCGTTGCGCCAGTTTCTACTGGGGGCCCTGAATTGGACTGTCGAGTGGTTCGACGCGGAACGACATTCGGTTGATGAACTCGCTAGGCGTTGCACAAGGCTATTCTTTGAAGGCATTTGCGTGAAACCGAACCTGGGCGAGGGCCGATAGCGGGTTGGTCGCGAGCTGTTGGGCCAGCTTGCCGCAGTCATCGCGATCCGGCTCACAGTCCCGCAGTCGCCGACATCAAAGTGTGCACCGCCGACGCGGCAATCGGTATGCTGCATGTGAAACGAATGTCGCGCAAAACGGGGAGATCACGATTTGACCGACGCAGGTGCGGACAAACAGTTCGGCTTTACCGAAGACGATCTGCGAACCAAGACTACTGTTTTCAGTGCTGACCTATTCCGGGAAACCACCGTCATCGTCACCGGCGCTGGCAGCGGCTTGGGCAAGGCCATCGCCACGCTCTTTGCGCGGCTTGGTGCAAACCTCGCAGTATGCGGCAGGAATCCTGAAAAGCTCGATAAGGCCGCCGAATTTCTACGGGAGTTTGGCGGCGAAGTTTTCGCCTTGCCGATCACCATCAGAGACACCGATCAGGTGGAGAAATTCATCTATGCCACCCACGAAAAATTCGACGGCTTCGATGTTGTTGTGAACAATGCGGGCGGTCAGTTTCCGCAGGCCGCGCTCGACTATACCCCCAAAGGGTGGCACGCGGTCATCGACACAAATCTCAATGGCACGTGGTGGATGATGCAGACCGCCGCACGTAAGTGGGTCGCAAACGAGACCCAAGGATCGATCGTCAACATCGTCGCCGACATTTGGCGCGGCATGCCGGGGATCGCGCATTCCTGCGCCGCCCGGGCCGGCGTTATCTATCTCTCGAAGTCGGTCGCGGTCGAGTGGGCGCCGCACGGGTTGCGGGTGAACTGCGTAGCACCTGGGTGTTGCGAGAGCACGGGCTTCAAGCAATATCCTCCCGAGGGTGCGGCGACCTATGCCGAAGCAAATCCCATGCTCCGTCACGGCGACGAATGGGATGTGGCGGAGGCGGTGATTTATCTCTCCGCGCCGTCGGGTAAATTCATTACCGGCGAAGTTTTGACAGTCGACGGTGGTCAACAGTTGTGGGGTGATCCGTGGCCGACGGGCAGACCCGAGTATTTTCAGCTCGATGGAGGCGAATGCGCCCGCGGCAAGTCGTCCTCGGAATGAAACCATCGGGAATTACGACCGCCGGAGGGGAGTTAGCAGGCTGTTGAAGAACTCGTGTGGAACGCGACACCTGTGGTTTTTTCGACTCCGACGAGGAGCGGCGCGCAGCGCGATGCGGTTGCATCGGGCCAGCGTTGCGACGACGGCCGGGGCGAAAAAACGCGGTGTCCCAACGGGATGCGGCGAAATTGAGCGCTGGGCAGCGTCGCATCGCCTTGACGTGGCGCCCACCACGCCTGCGCCAATTCTCCTTGCCAGCGCTCAATTTTCGCTCGCATCGCGACCTCACCGAGTTCTTCAACAGCCTGCTAGCGGCCACACGCAAAAACAGCCAATGTCAGTCTGTTGTCGCGCGCGTTGGTCTTGACCGAGCGGGTGCGCAACGTCGCCAACGCCAAACCAGGACAATCACATGACTGAAGAATCACCTATCAAATTCAGCGTCGACGACGGAATAGCCACGGTTCTGATTGACCGCCCGAGCCGCAAGAATGCGTTATCGGTCGCCGCGGCGAACGGCCTGACAGAAGCGTGGGAAAAAATTGAAGGCGACCGCGACATCCGGGTCGCTATTTTAACGTCGTCCGATTGCGGCGTGTTTTCCGCCGGGCTCGATCTGAAGGAAGCTGCAAGAATTGCCGAGCAAGAGGGCGTCGATATTCTCAGCAAGATGCGCGATCCGTTCCACGATCAAATGCGCGCCGTCTCCAAGCCGATCATCGCGGCCATGACGGGCTCGCTCATTGCCGGTGGCATGATGTTGGCGCTGAACTGCGACCTACGGGTGGGGTTGGCGGGAACCATGGCCGGAATAACCGAAGTCAAGATTGGGCGCGGCTCTCCCTGGGCTGCCCCGGCCCTTTGGATGCTTCCCCAGCCGTTCTTGATGGAGATCCTTCTCACAGGGGAACTGGTTCCCATCGAACGGTTCCATCAGTACGGCTTTACCAACTATCTCGAAGCCAGCCCACAGGCCGTGCGTGATCGTGCCGGCAAACTGGCCCAAAGGATGATTGCCGGCGCCCCCCTTTCGGTGAAGGCCGCCAAGGCAAGCGTGTATGCCACCATGGACCTCGGCCGCGCCGAAGGTCTGAAGCACGGCAAGCGCCTCCACGAAGAGGTTTATTCCAGCCTTGATGCGATCGAGGGCCCTAAGGCTTTCGCTGAAAAACGCAAGCCCGTTTGGCAAGGTCGATAGTTTGAATTTATCGCCATCGCCGGATTTGATCATTCCGGGGCCGCTGCGACGGTGGATTGAGGATTGGACACCCAGGCAGGCTCAGTCGGCACGTGATACTCGCTCAATCGTGAGATCATCATACCAGACGGATCCGGTGATCAACTGCTCTGACGCCGAACGGGCATCGTGGATGAGCTGGAGGTACTGGGCGCGGCAATTGCTGGGGGGCACGGTGAACGTTGTGTAAAAGGACTGCCACGTCGGCGCAGGCCCGACAAACATGGGGCTTTCCCCGAGCCGACTATGGCTTTCAGCGCAAGTAATCCGCCACCGAAGACCACGCAAACCACGGATCTCGCCTTTGTAGCGGCCATCAAGTCGGTATCGGCCCGGCGGCAGCATAGTGAGCTGGGCGATGCCGCGAAAGCGCACGCGTCCATGGCCAAATGCGACATATAGGGCGCGCCCACCATCTCGGTCAGGCGGCGCTGCAATATCCATGGTGACGCCCGGGCCCGTGGTGAGCACCCAGTCGAACGGTAATCCTGATGGTCCACCCTCAAAACTCCCATTGAACAAGAACCCGGCAACTCTGAGTTGTTTCGGAGTGAGGAATTGCAGCCAAGTGTAGTAGGCGAGGTCGTAAAACTTCCGGCTAATCAGGAAATGGAGATAGCTGCGGAGATCGGTGGACGTTGGCGGTGTCTGCGTTTTCTTCAGAGACAACAGCAAATGCAATGGGGTTCGGGCATCCTTCACGTTGGCCGGTAGCATGGCGAAGAACTGCGGGCGCCACGGCGGGTTGCCCGCGAGCAAGGTTTCCAGTGCGGGACGGGCGCGTTCGTTTTCGGCAATTCGCGCGAGCATCGGGACGATGTGGCGTGCCAATTGCGGCCGGCTTCGCAGCAGCGCATCGGCCCATCGGAGCGCCAACTCGTACTCTTTGCGCTCGTAACTCCTTTGCATCAACCAGGCGAGGGCGATGCTTTCACGGAGTGATAGGCGAGCCGCTGCCTGCATGAGCTGCGTTGCCGCCGAGTCCTCGTTTGATGCCGTGGCAGTGAGCTGTCCCAGGATGCGTAGCGCTCGTGCATTGTGCGGATCGCTACGTAGAGCCTGTTTCACGATCGCTCGTATTTGTTCGCTTGCTTTGTCGACATTGCCGGACGGGGATGATTGAGCGTGGGTTTCCGTGGCGCC
>JAUVMS010000241.1 GCA_030600135.1 Hyphomicrobiales bacterium
GTCCTCATGGGGCGGCATCAGATTGCCAATGCCGGCACCGCTATTGCCGCCGTGCGACATCTCGGGCAGGCGGCGCCGAACGAAAAGGCGATCGCGCAAGGTTTGCTTGAAGCACGTTGGCAAGCCCGCTTGCAGCGCCTTGGCGAGGGCGCGCTGTTTGACCATGCCGGGACAGAGACCGAGATTTGGGTTGACGGTGGGCACAATCCGTCGGCCGCGCATGCGCTGGCCCATAGCGTGGCCGAACTCGAGGAGCGGGCGTCGCGGCCACTGCATCTCGTGGTCGGCATGTTGGTCACGAAGGACGCCGCGGGGTTTTTGGAACCTTTTGCCGGTTTGGTGGAGGCGGTTTTCGCGGTCCCGGTCCCAAAGGGCGAAAGCGCCTTTGCACCTTCAATACCCAGTGACGAACTGGCCGATGTCGCGCGCAATACAGGTATCTGGGCTGAAGCGTGTGCGACACTGCAAGAGGCACTGGAGAAGTGCCGCCAGCGAGCATCCGCGCCGCCACGGATATTGATCTGCGGCTCACTCTACCTGGCTGCATACAGTCTCAAGTGTCATGAAAGATTGCCCACCGGCCGATAGCGCCGCCCGTTTGACGCGGCCAATGCTTGCCGTCAGGCCGCCGCATAATTGTACCCGGTTGTTTCGCAATTAAGTCCGTTCAGGCGGGCGCGGATCGCTATCGCGACCGGCTGGACCCCGCCAATCCTTGTTTTTCGATAGGACGATTTGCGCGCCGAGCAGAACAATCGCGACGCGGACCAGATGATGCAGCGCGACGTAGGCGACGTCGAGCCCAAGGACGAATGCCATCAAGTTCATCTCGGGCTGACCGCCTGGCGAGAAGGCCAGGAAGACCGATGTCAGGTCGAAACCGGTCAACCACACGACCAACAGCGAAAAGGCCGCGGCGATGGTCAATATGATGCCAGAGTAGCAGATGGCCCATGCCACGACCGACGAAAACTCCCGCGCCGTTAGGCCGCGAAAGAGGCAGCCGAGATAAGTCCCCAAACCCAGTTGCGCGAGGCTCATTATCTCCGTCGGCACCCTGGCCGAGGTGAAGCCCGCCGCATGCAACAGACCGGACAGGAGCATCGGTCCCACCATCGCGGCACCAAAAATGCCCAGGCGCAGCGCCAGCCACCAGCCAATAACGCCGATCGCGCACAACACGACGCCGTCGAACCAGCTTAGATCGGCAAGGGTCGCACTGGCGAGCGTACCCTCGCCGGGAGATAGCCCGGACAAGTAGACAATGAGGAATGGCAGGGTGAAGACGATGATGAGCACGCGCGTGCAATGAACAAGCGTGACGGTACGCTCGTTCGCTCCCGACTGCTCGGCAAACAGCACCATGTCGTTGAGCCCGCCAGGCACGGCGGAGAAAAAGGCGGTTGGTCGATCGAAGCGAGCCAGCCGCTCGAAAAACGGAACACCAATGAGAACGAGCAGCGCGACGTAGGGAACGAGCACGCCCAGGCTGGCCAACATGCCTGGTATGCGGCCGATCAACTCGGGCGAAAATGCCGTGCCGATGGCAACGCCCAGAGTGGCTCTCAAGGGCGTAACGACAGGTTTTGGTGGTAGGATTGGTCCACCGAGTATGGTGACAATGAAGCACGCTGCCATGGAACCAAGCATCCACGGCAACGGTGCATCGAGTGCGCGAAAAATAAGCGCGCCGGCCAGGCCGATTGCCAACGCGAGCAACATCTTGCCGGCTGCGTGCAGGCTCATTGTCCGACTTGGGCGCGGCACTGGTGTGGTCACTCCGTCCTGATTGGGCTCATCACTCATGACCACACAATCGTGCCAACGACGGCTCCCGTCAAAAGCGTGGCCAACATGCCGGAGATGATCGTGCGCGGGCCGAGCTTGGCGATTTCGACGCGCCGTTCGGGTGCTATTGCTGCGAGACCGGCGACCATGATGCCGAGACTACCGAAATTCGCAAAACCGCAGAGCACGTACGTCATGATGAGGCGGCTTCGGTCCGAGAGATCCGCTTCGGGCAGCCCGGCCAGTTGGAGATAGGCCAAGAATTCGTTGAGAACGACCTTGACGCCGATCAGGCCGCCGGCCGTCACCGCCTCGTGCCACGGTATGCCCGCGAGCCAAGCGAGCGGGGCGCAGAGCCAGCCAATGATCTTCTCGAAACTGAGCGAAAGACCTAAGGGTTCGGTGAGCCCGGCAAGGATACTGTTGGCCAAGGCGACGAGGGCAACCATGACGACGAGGATGGCCGCGACCTGGGCGAGAAGTTTCAGGCCGTCGAGAGTGCTATCGGCGATGGCGTGCATGATCCCTTCCGAGCGATCGACGTGGGCCAGCACGGCATCGATCTCGTCGTCGGCCATGTCGCCCGAGCGATCGGGCGGCACCATCAGCCAGGCAATCACCAGAGCGGCAGGGGCGCTCATGACCGAGGCGGCGATGACGTGGCCGGCCGCGCCCGGCAGGCTCGGCTCCAGGAGGGTGGCATAAAGCGCCATGACGGTGCCGGCGACCGTTGCCATGCCGACCGTCATCGTGGCGAATAGCGTGCTGCGATCCATTTTCGCAACGTAGGGGCGGATGAGGAGGGGGGCCTCAACCATGCCGACGAAAATGTTGGCGGCGGACGCGGTGCCGAGCGGACCGCCGACGCCGAGCGTGCGCTGCAAAGCCCAAGAAAAGGCGCCGATGACTTTCTGCAAGATTCCCCAGTGGTAGAGCAGTCGCGAAAGCACGCTGACAACGAGGATCAATGGGAGCGCGTGAATTGCGAGAATGAAGCTGTTTTGAGGTTTGGTAACGTCAAACGGCGTCGGCCCGCCGGCGATATAACCGAACACCACTCGGGTGCCCGCCTGGGTCGCAGTTTGGAGCGTCGCGACGACATGGGCCGCGCCCGAGAAAAACGACTGCATCACCGGTACGCCGAGTAGCAGCGCGGCGATGGCAAACTGCAAACCCAGGCCGATGGCCGCAATCCTGACGGCATCGGCGGCACGGAACGTGGCGTGGCGTTCGCGCAGCAGCCATGCGATCAATGGAAACGCGACGAGCCCGGCGATACTTTGCGCAATTGGCGTGATTGACCCCATTTCGCCCCCATAACACGCAAACTGACTACAATGCCCTCATTGATGGCGGCAAATCCGTTCAATCGGCCCCACTAGGTCAACATATCCGGGTCGGGGTCGAGCGGCCAGTCGTAGGGCGTTGGTTCATCGGTGCGTGGCCAGAAATGTCGCCGGCGTCGTTCTCACGTCACAATGTGCGGCTTTTTGTGTAGTGATAGAGTCCTTTTCGCAACTTGAAAAAGTATGGAAGGGCGGGTCAAACTGCTCCGGTTACGGATTGTCGAGAAATCGGCAATGTTTGATTTGCAAGGAATTGCCCGAGGGCTTGTCCACAGAACCGCGCAAACGACGCCAACTACACTTGCGTCACCGGTATCAACCCTTACAGACGAACCCATGCGATATCTTCTTTACACTCTGCTCGCCGTTGCTTGCTTGGCCATCGCGGGTGTCACTTTTTTGATCGTCGCAGCGCCGACGGACTATGTTCGGGACCAGGCGGTCGCTCTGGTGAAGGAGCACACGGGTCGTGATCTCGTCGTCAGGGGAGGCACCTCGTTCTCGTTGTTCCCCAATCTCGGCGTCGAGATTGACAATGTCGCACTCTCGGCACCGCCCGAGATGGCGGGTGCACCGCTCGTCGACATGGAAAAACTCAAGGTGGTGGTGCCTTTGGTCCCGCTGCTGCGGCGCGAGATTCGCGTCGAACGGTTCATCCTGGTGCGGCCAACATTTGAGCTGCGCGTCGACCGCATAGGGCGCAAGAGCTGGGCTTTCGATCAATTGGCTGGAGCAATGAATTCCGAACCGGCGCGGGCACGAGAAAGCGCCGTCGATCAGGATTTACCGCCCGAGCTGCGTGAGTTCATTGCCAATAGCAAGGCAAAGCAGAAATTGACCGATAGCGGGGTTGCGACGGCGGCAAAAAATGGCGCGGTTTCGGGAATCAACGGTCTCAAACTCGGGGACGTGCGAATCATTGATGGCCGGATTCTGTATAAGGACGAACGTTCCGGCGCCCGTGAAGTTGTTGATAAGATCAATGTCAATCTGTCGCTCGAGGATTTGGCGGGGCCGCTCGAGGCCGACGGCCAGTTCGTATGGGGTGGCGAGGTCGTGCCGTTCTCGGCCCAAATTGCATCGCTGCGGGATGTGCTCGAGGCACGCCCGACAAAGCTCTCTGTTTCCGTCACGCCCGACTTGCTGCGCACGCAATATGACGGCTCCGTTCGGGTCGGCGACGACGTGATGGTCGATGGGCAAGTCAAGGCGGTTGGCCCCTCGTTGCACCGGCTTGCACAGTGGCTCGGCGGTGCGCTGCCCAATACGCCCGGCTATCAAGCGCTATCGCTCGCGGGCCATTTGACCTTCAGAGACAAGATCGTGGCCCTCGACAAGGCCAACCTCGTCGTTGGCAGCCTCAAGGGCACGGGGCGGGTCTCGGCCGACATTCGCCGCTCAAGGCCGTTCGTGCGGGCCGACCTCGCCATCGAAACGTTGGTGATCGACGATTTCACCGGCGGCGCACCGTCGGCAGGCCGAGCCGCTCCGAGAAAAGCTGCAACCGGGTCGGATGGGATCGGCCAGTTGATCGAGGCTCAGGGCGAAACCGGTGGGCAAGTCGTTAGTCGGCAGGTCGCCGGCGCGGGGACCGCGGGCTCGACGGCAAATGGGTGGGACGACACACCAATCGATACTCGCGCGCTGAGAGCCTTCGATGCCGAAGCGCGTCTTCAGGCACGGCAGCTGATTTTTAATTCGATCAAGACCGGACCCGCGGATCTCCGCGTAACGGTGAAGAGCGGCGTGCTCGACGGCCAGCTCGACAAATTCGGGCTCTACGGCGGTGGCGGGCGCGGCACGGTGCAGCTCGACGCGCGTCGTTCGGTGCCACAGTTTTCAGCCCGCTTCGATATTGCCGAGATCGCTGCACGGCCATTCCTCAAGGACGCCGCCGAGTTCGATCGGCTCGAGGGCAGAGGAAACATCAGCATTGATATTGCCGGCCGTGGGCGAAGCCAGCGCGAGCTGGTGTCGGCGCTGACAGGGGGCGGGCAGTTCTCCTTCAGCGATGGCGCCATTGTCGGCGTGAACATCCCGCAAATCATGCGCGGGATCGGTCAAGGCCAGTTCGGTGGTTGGGAGGGTTCGGAAACGCAAAAAACCGATTTCAGCTCGCTCACGGGAAGCTATGTCATCACCAAGGGCATCGTCTCGAACAAGGATTTGAATTTAGTCGGGCCACTTATCCGGCTCACCGGGGCGGGCGTGATTGATCTGCCGCAAAAGCAAATCAACTACCGCGCCCGGCCAAAGCTGGTCGCGAGTTTGCAGGGGCAAGGCAGCGCCGGCAGTCTGGCCGGCCTCGAAGTGCCCGTGCTGATCACCGGCCGATTGGACGATCCTAAAGTCACTCCCGACCTTGCGGGCGTACTGCAAGACCCAACCGCCGCGCTCAACACCGTGAAAAGCCTCGCAGACAAGCTGACGAATGATCAGTCGGTCCAGGACACGATCAAGCAGCTCAAGAAAGGCAAGGGCGTCGACAAGCTGCTCAAGGGACTGTTTGGCTCACAAGGTGGGTGAGGACATTTTTTGTGGCTCGCGGCTGTTCGGCACTACGCTGGTCTATTCCGCTCACGGCTATTCGGCCCTGCGGGCCGGCCTCCTGTGTGTGGGTTTTGTGCGATTGTGAGTTTGGATGGGAGACCGCTGGCCTCCTGGTGCCGCCTTTGGCGAGACCGTCTCGCGGCACGGTTCCCCATCCGCACATTTGGTTCATCCTGAACAGTTGCAC
>JAUVMS010000337.1 GCA_030600135.1 Hyphomicrobiales bacterium
CGCCCATGTCCGGGTGCACCACATCGACGGTGATGGCATCTTCGAGGCGCTTGAGCTTGCGAAAAATTAGCGTGCGATGAGCCCAGGGACAGGCAAATGCGACGTACAGGTGGTAGCGGCCAGGCTCTGCCTGAAACCCCGGCTTGCCGCTGGGGCCGGCGGAACCATCGGGTGTTACCCAATTGCGAAAGCTCGAAACTTGGCGAACAAACCGTCCGCCGGAGCTTTTCGTGTCGTACCACTTGTCACGCCATTTGCCTTCGACCAGCAGCCCCATAACGCACTCCTCGACATAGGTTCTGAACGAACACTCTCACACGTAAACATCTCTGACAGTATAGGGTCAAAGCAAGTCACATGGTGCGGAGCATCAGCTTGCGCACACCAGGGGCGGGCCAACGTGGCTTGTCGCTCATGCGACGAAGATGCACCAACGGGCCGCACCGGCCTGCTCGCAGAAACGGGCCCCATGAGGCCCGCTTCGTTTTGTTGCCGGTCTAAGCCTGGGTCAGGCCGCAAACCACCAGCGCTCGGCATTCTTGTGGCCGTCGAGCTCCCAATTGCCAGCCATTTGCTCTGGCAGGCCAAGCTTGTCGCTCGCGGCGTGTGTGTAAGCCATGAAGAGCGGGATCACGGAACCGCCGTCATCATGGACGAGGCGCTGCATCTCCACATAGAGTTCGCGGCGCTTGGCAGTGTCGAGTTCGGCTCGGGCCTCGATGAGAAGCTTGTTGAACTTCTCGTTATCCCAATGGGATTCGTTCCAATCCGCGCCTTTGGAATAAATCTGCGAAAAGACCCAATCCTCGGTCGGACGACCACCCCAATAGCTGGCAACCCAGGGCTTTTTAAGCCAAACGTTGGACCAATAACCGTCGTTGGGCTCGCGTACCACTTTGATAGTGATACCTGCTGCCTTTGCCGCCTCGGCATAAAGCTCGCCAAGATTGACGGCGCCTTCGAACGCGGTATCGGCCATGTGGATGGTGACGCTCAGGTTCTCCATGCCGGCCTTCTTCAAATGCGCCTTGGCCTTGTCCGGATCGTAGACGCGTTGAGGCATTTCCTCAGGCGTCGCACGATAGATGTTGGCCGGACCGACGGGACTGTCATTACCAACCTCGCCCAGTCCTTTGATGATTTTCTTCAACGCCTCCTCGCGGTTGATCGAGTACTTGAGCGCCAAACGAACGTCGTTGTTGTCGAAGGGCTTGAGGTCGGTCAACATCGGCAGCGTGCAATGCTTGTTGCCGCTTGTGGTAAAAAACTTGAGCGCCTTCTCACGCTTCAAGAGGCCGACCACCTTCGGGTCGATGTTGGTGATTGAATCCAGTTGGTTCGAGCGCAATCCATTCAAGCGCGCCGCGCCGTCGCCGATGAACAGATTGTCGATCGTGTCGAAGAACGCGCGCCCTTCCTTCCAATAATTCGGGTTGCGCTTGACGACGGTCTTAACGCCTGGATCAAAGCTCACCAGCGAATACCCGCCAGTACCCACGCCGGACTTCCACTCAATATCGTCGTCCTTTGCCGGGCAAATCACCAAGTGATAGTCGCTGACGATAAACGGGAAATCCGCATTGCCGGTATCGAGCGTAAAGACGACCGTATCCTTGCCATCGGCCTTGATGTCTTTGATGCCTTTGATGATGCCTTTGGCGGCCGATTTTGTTTTCTCGCCACGGTGATGGTTGAAGGAAGCGACTACGTCTTCCGGCGATAGGCTTTTGCCATTGTGAAACTCCACGCCGTTCCGCAGTTTAAAGCGCCATGAGGACGCATCGTCCGAAGCCTCCCAGCTCTCTGACAACTCTCCTGTGAGATTGCCATCGGGCGCGATTTCCGTGAGGTTGTTGCGAAGCTGGCCGAAGCTGACGTTGATCATGTAGGAATCGAGCGTCTGTGCCGGGTCAAGAACGTCGCCCGTGCCACCCCCGGTCAAGGCCTGGCGATAGTTTCCGCCCTTCTTCGGCATCGCCGCCATTGCCGTGTCAAAAAAGGCCGTGGCGGCAGAAACGGCGACGCCGGCGGCAATCGCTTGTTGTACAAACTCACGCCGCGTTATCCGCGGCTTGGCAATGAGATCGTCGAGCAGTTGTCGATCAGTCATGGTTTCCTCCCATATCAGGCATTTGTTATCGATGTGTAGAGCGTACCTTACGTTCTATTATCGTGTTACTGGGCACCGTGAAAGTCTCTTGGAGCCGCCATCACGAAGCCGCTTGATTATGCTCGGCAAACACCATGACCGATCGCAGCATTGTGGTCCAGTCCACACTCGTCATGAGGGCATAGCCGAA
This sequence comes from Hyphomicrobiales bacterium, assembly GCA_030600135.1. Classification (GTDB taxonomy): domain Bacteria; phylum Pseudomonadota; class Alphaproteobacteria; order Rhizobiales; family JAUVMS01; genus JAUVMS01. The sequence continues at coordinate 2,301 of JAUVMS010000337.1, forward strand.
TTTTTTTCAGAAGATTAAGCGACGAGGAGTTTGCCGGGCACGCTGTGGCAGTTCGGCGAACTGGACGTGCGGGAAAGAAACTGCTAGAGGGCGCGAATGATCCAGATTGCTTCAGATCGGCGATCGAACGAGCGGCGTGTTTGGCGGCGACGCCGTCGTCGTTTGCGTATGCGCTTTCGTTCGGTCTGAGTCCCGTTTTCCGCGATCACATACTGGCAGGATTTGAAGGCTAGACCGAGCGGCACCAACACAGTTGTCGATCACCACTCAACCAATGCCTCCTGATCCATGACCTGCAAAACCATTATTCGACCCGTTACCCAAGACGATCTCGAGCAGATCTGCGATCTGCATGCCAATGCCTTCGGACCGGGGCGGTTTGCGCGCACTGCCTATCGTGTTCGCGAGGGCGCTCACGTGGTGTCTCCGTTCTGCCTAGCCGCGTCGCGAGGTGGTGTCGTTGTCGGTGCCGTGCGCATGACGGAAATCGAGATTGGGGGAAAGGGCGGTGCGCTGTTACTCGGTCCGTTGGTGGTCGATCCGTCGCTCAAGGGCGAGGGTATCGGCAGAGCGCTGTTGAGCGAATGCATCGAGCAAGCGCGGTACGATGGCTACAAGTTGATCCTCCTAGTGGGCGATCTGGCCTACTATGAGCGAGTCGGGTTCGTGCGTGTCCTACCCGGTCAAGTGGCCCTGGCGGGCCCGGTCGACCCGCTCAGACTGCTAGCAGCCGAGCTTCAGCCGGGCTCGCTCTCGGCCGCGCATGGCGGTGTCATGGCAAGGCCGCGTCAGCCAACCGACTGAAAGCGATAGCCTACACCACGCACGGTGAGAATGACCTGCGGCTTGGCGGGATTGCGCTCGACTTTGCGACGCAACCTCGAAATGCAGATGTCCAAGCTGCGATCGAGCGGAGACCAACGGCGACCATGCGTTCGCAGTGACAGCTCATCGCGATGCAGCGGTCGGTTTGGATTCTCGGCAAAAATCTTCAAGAGGGCGAACTCCATCGCCGAAACCGACACTTCAGTGCCGTCGGCCGACAACAGTCGACGCTGGCCAATGTCGAGATCGCAGTCGCCAAATTTGACGATATGGCTGACATAGCGCAGCACATCGTTACGCACCCGATCGACGTCGGCCTGGCGGCGCATCACGGCGCGGACGCGGGCGAGCAGTTCGCGCGGTTCGAAGGGCTTGGAGAGACAGTCGTCGGCGCCCGCTTCAAGCGCCACGATGCGATCAATGGACGACGGGCCCGCGGATAGAGCGATGATGCCCGCCTCTGTGTTCTCACGCAGATGGCGGATCACCTGGGTCGGGTCGCTGGCATCACCTTGAAGATCGACGATCACCAAATCGGTCGCATTGCGGGCGACCCATTGCTTAACACCGGCTGCGTCATCCAAGGCGATGACGCGAAAGCCACTTTCATCGAGGCAGCGTGTCGCCGGCGCGCTGCTTTCGGCATCGGCACCACACATCACGATTTGACTTCGTGTTGCCATAGGTATTTTCCCCTCCCTCCAGGCGGGCAATCACCCAATAGGCCAACCGCCGCACTGGAACGTAACTCATGGCGCAACCCCATTGGATGCGCTCGGACTGTCGTTTCGAAATTCTCCTCATCAAACGTACGTATGGCGACCGAGCTGGAGAGCCGGACCGCCATGTGAAGGAATTAATGGCTGAATTGCCATTTGCAGCGCTTGTACTTGCGGTACCAGTAAGGATTGCCCGTCTTGTGGAACTTCCTCTTGAACCACCAGCATTTCGGACCGTAGTTGTGTTGCCCATAGTGGTGGCCAACGTGAAACTTGAAGTGCAGCCGCTTATGACGATTTCCCGCTTCGGCGTCGCCCGCCATCATCGTCGTTGCTGCGATTGCTGCGATAGCCAAACCCATGACCGTGTTCTTCAACATCGTTTTGTTCCCTAAGCTCATTGGTTTCCTGAATTTCGATCTCGGTGTCGGTCCCTGCCGACCCTGACTTGCCAACCGGTGGCTGATCTCCGTTTTGTTCCCGGCTGCTGTATCCATGGATTTAGAGCAAAGGTGCGGAATCTATAGCACATCGTAACGCGATTTTCTCACATCACATGTTTTCGTGCTTTATTTCAATGCATTACACTCGTAACAATCTTGGTTCTGACTTTTCTACTGTTACAATATTGAAACAACGTGTGCGCCGTTCGCCAGCTCTGGGCACCGGAGAGATGCCGCCGCCGGGATTGGAGACGTGGGCGAACGCATGCCATTTCAGCAGGATCGCCTGAGGGGCGCTACAATCCAAACGTGCGCCTTAGCTCCGTTTATCAATAGGCACTGTCGAAGATTGCAAGAGGCCGCTGTGCGAAGGGGCACCGGCCGCGACGAGGCGTTGTCAATCCTCAAACGGGTC